>VGPQ01000524.1 GCA_016882555.1 Cyanobacteria bacterium M_surface_7_m2_040 | reverse complement strand
ACCACGCGGCCGTCGTCGGACAGCATGCGCGGCCCGTAGGTGTTGAAGATCCGCGCCACCCGGATCTCCACCCCGTGCATGCGCCGGTAGTCAAAGCACAGCGTCTCGGCGATGCGCTTGCCCTCGTCGTAGCAGCTGCGGATGCCGATCGTGTTGACGCAGCCCCGGTAGCTCTCAGGCTGCGGGTGCACCTCTGGATCGCCGTACACCTCCGAGGTACTGGCCAGCAGCAACCGAGCCCCCACCCGCCGCGCCAGGCCCAGCATGTTGTAGGTGCCCAGAAAGCTGGTCTTGGCCGTTTTGATCGGATTGTGCTGGTAGTGCACCGGCGAAGCGGGGCAGGCCAGATGCCAGATCCGGTCGACCTCGAGCCGGATCGGCTCGGTCACGTCGTGCCGAATCAGCTCAAAGCGTGGATGGCCCATCCACTGGGCGATATTCGTTTTGCGGCCAGTGAAATAGTTGTCAAGAACGATCACCTCCTCGCCCGCCTGCATCAAGCGGTCGACCAGGTGCGAGCCCACAAACCCCGCACCGCCGGTCACCAGGTTGCGGGGCAGGGAGGCCGGCATGGCGGATTACAGCTTCGCTTGATTCTGCGCGATCAGGCCTCCACCAGCACAACAGCGCAACCCATCCCGGGAGCGCGCGCCAGGCGTGCATCGGCTGTGAGCAGTGGTGCAGCGATGCGCTCCGCCAACGCGGCATACAGGGCGTCATAGGCCGAAAGATTGGCGCGCAGTTGCCAGGCCCGCTTGCACAGATCCCTGATCGGATGGCGACGCAGGCCCAGTTGCGATGCTGCATCAAGTGCACGCAACCCATCGCCCTCAGCAAGCGAGCCAGCCAACACCAGACGGCGCAGCACGGAGAGCACCTCAGCGTCGATGAGCTCGGGCGCATGCAAGCTGGAACTCGATAGACGTGCTCGCGCTGGGCCATCGATCAACAACGCATCGATCAGCGCTGATGCATCCACAACCACGGTCATCCGCGTTCGTCGCGGCTGGCCTGGAGCGCCTCCAGCAGCGAGGCGCGATCGATGGTGTGGGAGGGAAGAGACTCCAGCAATTCGGCGTTATCGGCGCGCCGCACGGCTTCCGTGAGCTCCTGCAGCGCGAAGGTACTGAGCGGCACGCCAGCTCTACCGGCAAGCTTCTCCAACTTCTGGGCCACAGCCTCCGGCACATGGCGGATGTAGAGGGTGCGCACGGCGGAATGCCTGGCTTGCTCACTGCTAGCAGCCTAGCGAGGACCCTGGGGTCCGACCTACAGCCGGACCGCCTCGCGATCGCCCGCCAGCTGGCCCGCAAAGTAGCCGTAGATGCTGGCCAGGCCCTCGCACAGGCCGATCCGCGCCCGCCATCCCCACGCTGCCAGGCGGCTCACATCGAGCAGCTTGCGCGGCGTGCCGTCGGGCTTGCTGGCATCCCAGGTGATGGCCCCATCAAAGCCCACGACCGCCGCCACGGTTTCGGCCGCCTCGCGAATGGTCACATCGACG
>VGPQ01000523.1 GCA_016882555.1 Cyanobacteria bacterium M_surface_7_m2_040 | reverse complement strand
CCGCCGGCTCAGGCCTGCCTACCTGGACCAGAGTTCGGGGATCAGCTGACCGTTGAATTTGTTATTCCCTGAAGCGTTGTAATTTGGCTTCATCGAAGTGATGTGCTGCCGGGTTTGAACGCTGCTGCCACTCGGGAGCCCATTGCAATCATTGGCATTGGCTGCCGCCTGCCCGGTGGTGCCAATTCGGCTCAGGCTTTCTGGCAGCTGCTGCGCGAAGGGCGCTCGGCCATCAGCGAGGTGCCCAGCGAGCGCTGGGATCTGGCCACCCATTTCGATGCCGATCCGCAGACGCCGCTGCACCAGCACGTGCGCCATGGCGGCTTTGTGGATGGCATCGATCAGTTTGATGCGGCGTTTTTCGGCATTTCACCGCGGGAAGCGGTGTGCATGGATCCCCAGCAGCGCCTGTTGATGGAGGTCGCCTGGCAGGCGATCGAGTCGGCCGGCCAGCCGCTCGAGGCGATCCGCGGCACGCGCACGGCGGTGTTCATGGGTATTTCGAGCTCCGACTACAGCTCGCTGCTGTGGGCCTCGCCCGAGAGCTACCGCATCCCAGACAACGAGCCGTTTGTGCTGCCCGGCAACACCGGCTGCATCGCCGCCAACCGGCTCTCTTATTTCTTTGATCTCAAGGGGCCCAGCTTCACGGTGGATACCGCCTGCAGCAGCTCGTTGGTGGCGGTGCACCTGGCCTGCGAGAGCCTGTGGCGCGGCGAGAGCGAGGCCGCCCTGGTGGGCGGCGTGCAGGCGCTGATTCACCCCGGCATCCAAAGCAGTTTCTGCAAGGCGGGGCTGCTGGCCCCCGATGGCCGCTGCAAAAGCTTTGATGCGGCTGCCAATGGCTATGTGCGCAGTGAAGGGGCGGGGGCCGTGTTGCTCAAGCCGCTCTCTCGAGCACAGGCTGATGGCGATCCGATCGTGGCCCTGATCCACGGCACGGCCGTCAATTCAGACGGCCGCTCCAACGGCATGGTGGCCCCCAACCTGCGGGCCCAGGTGGCCTGTGTGCGCGTGGCGTTTGAGCGCGCCGGCATCGACCCGGCCGCCACCCAATACGTCGAGGCCCACGGCACCGGCACCCGCCAGGGCGATCCGATCGAGCTGCGGGCCCTGGGCACCGTGCTGGGCGAGGGGCGCTCTGAAGAGCAGCCCTGCCGCGTGGGTTCGGTCAAAACCAACCTGGGCCACTCTGAAACCGCCGCCGGCATCACCGGGTTGATCAAGGCGGCCCTGTGCATTCAGCACCGCCAGCTGCCGCCCAGCCTCAACTACCGCACCCCCAATCCGGCGATCGATTTTTCGGGCCTGAAACTGCAGGTTCAGACCGAGCTTGAGCCCTTCCCACGCGCCGACGAGCCGGCGGTGGTGGGGGTGAGTTCGTTTGGCTTTGGCGGCACCAATGCCCATGTGGTGCTGGCTGAGGCGCCCAAACCGCCGCCGCCGCCCCGCTATGGCCAGCGCATGCCGCAGCAGCTGCTGTGCGTGTCGGCCCGCACCGAGG
>VGPQ01000522.1 GCA_016882555.1 Cyanobacteria bacterium M_surface_7_m2_040 | reverse complement strand
AGCGCACCCTGCGGCAGCCCTTGCAGCCGGCGGTGGTGCCATGGGTGCAGCAACAGCGCCAGCAGCTGGTCGCCGAGGGTGCCGACCAGCTTCGCCGGGTCGGGGTGCTGCAGCACGGCTCCCCCCGGGTGCAGGTGCAGGTGGAGCTGCGCCACCGCGGGCAGGAGCGCGGTTTTGTGCTGCCCTGGCCCGAGTTGGACGGCCTCGACCCAACCCGCCTCCTCACGCAACTGCAACGCGCCTATGCCGATCGCCATCAGCAGCACTTTGGCTACGCCGGCAGCGTCGATGATCTGGTGCTCGAGCGCCTGGTGGTTGAGCTCCAGGCTCCGGACGCATCCGCCGCCCCCAGCCTGCACACGGAACAACGGGCGCGGGCTGCCGCTAGCGGAGCCCTGAGCGATCCCAAGCCTGCGGTGACGCCGCTCTGGCTCAATGCCCAGCAGGGCTGGCAGAGCGTTCCCCTGTGGCACCGTGATCAACTGACACCCGGCCAGCGGTTGAGCGGCCCGGCCGTGGTGCTGGATCAGACCACCACCCTGGTGCTGGAGTCGGCTTGGCAGCTGTTGACCCTGGCCGATGGGTCGCTGCTGCTGGAGCTTCAACAGGATCCACGGCAGGCATCGACGCCTCCTGATCGCCGGCGAAGGCACAGCGCCACAGCTGCTGCGCTCGGCCAAGCCGATCGGGCAGCGGTGGATCCCGTGCTGCTGGAGCTGTACCAGCACCGCTTCGCCGCCATCGCCACACAGATGGGACTGCAGCTGCAGCAGAGTGCCCGCTCGCTCAACATCCGTGAACGGCTGGATTTTTCCTGTGCCGTGTTTGATGGGCGCGGTGCGCTGGTGGCGAATGCACCGCACATCCCCGTGCACCTCGGATCCATGGGGGAGAGCGTGGCCAGTCTGCTGGCGGCCATCGCCCGGGGTGAGCGGCCGCCCCTCTCCCCAGGCGATGTGGTGCTCTCGAACAACCCTTACAACGGCGGTACGCACCTGCCCGACATCACGGCGATCACGCCGGTGTTTGCCAGTGTCACCGCTGACAGCCCAGAGACGGCAGCTGGAGCACCGTTGTTCTTTGTGGCCTCCCGCGGTCACCACAGCGATGTGGGTGGCACCACCCCGGGTTCGATGCCCGCCACCAGCACCTGCATCGATGACGAAGGCCTGTTGCTCGACAACCTCCTGTTTCTGCATCAAGGCAACCTTGATGAGCCGATGTGGCGCCAACGTTGTGCCGCCATGAGCCATCCCGTGCGCAACCCCGACATGTTGCTCGCTGATCTGCAGGCCCAGGTGGCGGCCAACCGCCTGGGTGCCGCGGCTTTGATCGGCCTGATCGGGCGCCATGGCACCCCTGAGGTGCTGACCTACATGAAACATGTGCAGATCAATGCAGCGGCGGCGGTGCGCCGGCTGATCGATCGCCTGCACGATGGACAGGCGACCGTGCAGCTGGATCACGGGGCCCAGATCTGCGTCAGCGCCACGGTTGATCACCAGCGC
>VGPQ01000521.1 GCA_016882555.1 Cyanobacteria bacterium M_surface_7_m2_040 | reverse complement strand
TGGGCCGGTTGGCTTGGACGACGCGACCGACACACCGAAAACGGCAACCAGCGCTCTGCAGCAGCTGCTGATTGACCCGCAAACCTGTGGCCCCCTGCTGGCGGCCCTACCGGCGGCGCAGGCTGCTGCGGCACTCCCTGTGCTCAAGCAAGCGGGTTTCCTCCATGCTGCCGTGATCGGCAGGGTGGTGGACTGAGCTCACAGGCGCTCGCTCGCCAACCGTTCGCCCCGCAGCTGCCGCAGGCGCTCGCCCACGGCCGGACCGGGGCGTAAGCCTCCGGCAACCATCAGCTCAGCGGCACCCCTGGGCGCCTTGATGTGACGCCAGCGCGCCCACCAGCGCAGCAACGGCCTACGGGGTGCAGAAGCGACCACAGCAAAGGACGAAGAGCCACCCGCTCCGAACACAAGCTCCAAGGCCACAGCATCGGACGAGAGACCTGGCGCCTCCAGCCACTGGCACCATTCAGGCGCGCCCCATGCTGAAGGTCTCTCAGCGTTGGCAGCAGGCTCAACTACTGATCTGCAATCAAGCTGCTGCCAGCGCCGGCGCAGCTCGAGCCATTGTGTCAGCAGCTTGTGCTGGCGGTGGGGCAGCTGCAGGCGTTCGGCCAGAGCCAGGGGATCGGCCGCGCCGGCCACCAGGGCAACCAGCAGCGGCAGCCCCAGACGCTCGGCCCAACGCAAACGGCGCCGCCAGCCCCGATCGGCCTCCAGCTGCCCATCGAGCAAACCCAATGCGCCCCAGTGCTGCAACGCACCCAGGGCCTCGGGCCAGGGTTCGCGCGCCAGCAGAAGCTCCAGCTCCATGCGCAGGCGCGTGCCCAACGCTGATGGCGCCTGGCAGGGGGCATCACCCGGCCGCCAGTGCCAGGGCCAGGCGGCAAGCGTGTCCCGGGCCTGCTCCAAGGCCTCGGGTGCCAGCGCAAACCCCAACCGCGCCGCATAACGGGCCCCACGCACCAACCGCGTGGGGTCATCGGCGACGCTGCCGGAATGCAGAAAGCGCAATTGCCGCTGCTGCAGATCCTGCTGGCCGCCATGGGGGTCAAGCAGCGCAACAGCTCGCGGCAGCTCTGAGCCAGGACCAGGCCCAGTCCCTGAATCGAGCACCAGCGCCATGGCGTTGATCGTGAAATCGCGCCGTGCCAGATCGCTCTCGAGCGATCCAAAGCTGACCACGGGGTTCTCCCCCAGCTGGGGATAGGTCTCGCGCCTGGCCGAGGCCAGATCGAGCAACACCGCCTGACCGGCGACCTCAAGCTCGAGCTCGACCGTGCCGTAGGCCCCATGCTCCTGGGCGGCCACCAGTTGTGAGCCCTGCCACGGTGAGGCGGCCTCCGACCTGCAGGACGGCTCCAGCAACGCTTGCAATCTCTGCACCAGGTCGGCCGCGGAGCCCTCGACCACCAGATCGAGATCGGGCAACCCGCGCCAGGGATCGTTGTGCACCCGATGCAGCAGCAGATCGCGCACCGCGCCCCCCACCAGCGCCAGCCGCGCGCCGACGGCCGC
>VGPQ01000520.1 GCA_016882555.1 Cyanobacteria bacterium M_surface_7_m2_040 | reverse complement strand
GAACCCTGCTTCCCTGCCTTTGTTTTCCGTGGTGTCGATCCTGCTGACCGCCCTGCTCCTGTATGGGCTGCTGTTGCTGGGGCTGCAGCTGCAGCATCGCCTCAGGCCGGCCTCTCCGCTCGTGCTCAGGCCTGAGCCCTTTGCAGTGACGCGCACGGCCACGGGCTTGCGGGTGAAGGGTCGCATCGGCATCCACAACCCCCATCGGCGCATGGAGGTGTTCGTGCCGGAGATCCGGCTCAAGCCAACCCTGCTCGGCCAGGCTTCTCTTGCGGCCCTGAAGCTCAGCTGCACCATCACGCCCGAGCACCCCGATGCCGAAGTGCGGCCCGATGGCTACTGGGCCGCCTACATCGTTAAAGGCCGCAAACAGACCGCCGCCACCGTTGAGGTGCTGATCGATGCCGCCGGGGGCGACCCCGACAGCCTGCTCGACACGCTGTGGCTGGAGGTCAAATGGGTCAATTACGGCCCCTTCGGCAGGCTCTGGCGCCGTGATGGGGTGCTGGTTCCGCTGCGCCGCCCGACCCCGCTGACCCCTGAACAAGCGACGTGGCGGCGTGGCGAAGGCTGCCAGGTGCTGCCCCTGGGCACCCATCTGCTGGGAGTGCTCGATGATCCGCTGGCGGTGTTGCGCGAGTACGCCGGTGACCACCTGCAACCCGGTGACGTGCTCACCATCGGCGAGACGCCCCTGGCGGTGATGCAGGGTCGCTACCACCACCCCGCCACGGTGCGGCCCTCGGCGTTGGCTCGGCTGCTGTGCCGGGTCTTTCACCCCACCAGCTCCCTGGCCACGGCCTGTGGACTGCAGACCTTGATCGATCTCGTGGGCCCGGCGCGGGTGCTCAATGCCTGGGTGATGGGCAGTGCCCTCAAGCTGCTGGCTCAGAAGGGGTGGTTCTACCGGCTGGCTGGAGAGCAGGCGCGCCTGATCGACGATGTCACCGGCACCACACCGCCCTACGACCAGACCATCGTGCTGGGCCCTGAGCAGCCCGCCGCCTTCTGCCAGCAGGCGAAGGCGGTGCTGGGGGTGGATGTGGCGGTGGTCGATGTCAATGACCTGGGCCGGGTGAAGGTGCTGGCTGCCAGCAGCGGCTGTGATCAGTCCCTGCTGCAACGGGCTCTGCGGCCCAATCCCGCCGGCAACGGCGACGAGCGCACGCCGCTGGTGCTGGTGCGAGCGGCCTGAACCCGCCGGCCAGGCGGCGGCGGCCGGTGGCCGGCCCCGATACACTGAATCCAGGCGTTGCCATGGCGGAGCTTGCGCCCCTCAACCTCCCCGCATTGGCGCATCGAACCCCTGGCTGGCTGGCATCTGCCTCTGCTTGGAGATCCGGCCTTCCTGCCGCTACAGGCACAGCTGCAGCGCGCCGCGCTGCTCGAACTGCCTGATCGGGTGCTGCAGTGGCTGAGACGGGACCAACCTCACGCACCGCAGGTGCTCGTGGCCTTTGCGGACCACAGCCAGACGGCCCTGGGCCTGGTGGTCTGTCGTCGCCTCAATCGCGCTG
>VGPQ01000519.1 GCA_016882555.1 Cyanobacteria bacterium M_surface_7_m2_040 | reverse complement strand
CAGCCACACAACCCGGCGGCGGGCCACCGTGAACAGATTGCTCTGGAAGTAATCGTCTTCATCACCGGCCTGCACAGCGCCGGCCGCATAGAGGTCGCGGGTGGCCTCCTGCTCGATCACGTCGATCACGTCATCGACGGTGACGATCCCCACCAGGCGCTGCTCACGATCCACCACGGGAACCGCCAGGAAGTCGTAGCGCTGAATCGCCCGAGCCACCTCCTCCTGATCGGTGTCGGTGGCCACGCTGACCACCTCCCGGGTCATCACATCACCAATGCGGGCTTCCGGGTCGGCCGTGACCAGATCCCGCAGCGACAGGATCCCCGTGAGATGACGTGAACCATCGGTGACATACAGCGAATACACCGTTTCGGTGTCGCGGGCGCGGCGGCGCACGATCTCCAACGCCTGGGCCGCGCTGTGGAACTCCTTGAGATCGATGTATTCGGTCGTCATCAGACGGCCGGCGGTTTCGGGCTCGTAGCCCAGCAGCTGGGCCGTGACACGCCGTTCGGCAGGGCTCAGTTCAGCCAGCAGCCGCCGCACCACCTTGGCCGGAAGCTCATCGAACAGGCGCACCCGATCATCGGGCGACATCTCCTCCACCAGCTCCAGCACTTCACCGGAGCGCAGGCGCTCGAGCAGGGTCTGCTGCACGCCCGGGTCGAGGTATTCGTAGACCTCGATCGCCTCGTCCTTGGGTAGCAGCCGAAACGCCAGGGCCTGAAGCGTGCGCGGCAGGCTGCCGATCGCTTCCGCCGCGTCCACCTCCTGCACCGGTTGGAGCAACAGCTTGGCGCCGTCGTAGTTGCCGGCCTCCAGCATCGAGTGGAGCTGCTGGGCCACCACATCGGCCAGCACGACGCCATTGGTCTCGCTCATGGCCCGGCCCGCCTCAGGCCGAGTTTATGGGCCAGCCCAGCCGCGGTCTGCTGCGGCTAGGGTCGCGGGCTGTTGGACGCTTGAGAACCATGGCCATCTCCGTCAGCGCTGTCAGCGTGCGCGACGCCAAGGGCAGCGAGCGCAGCCTGGGCGAGTGGAGCGGCACAGTGCTGCTGATCGTGAACGTGGCCAGCCGCTGCGGATTCACCCGTCAGTACGCCGGACTGCAACAGCTGCAGGAGACCTACGGATCCAAGGGCTTAGCGGTGCTGGGCTTCCCCTGCAATGACTTCGGGGCCCAGGAGCCCGGCAGCCTGCCGGAGATCCAGCAGTTCTGCTCCACCACGTACGGGGCCAGCTTTGAACTGTTCGACAAGGTGCATGCCACAGGGGCCAAGACCGAGCCCTACAGCACCCTCACCCAGGCGGAGCCGGCAGGCGATGTGGCCTGGAATTTCGAAAAATTCCTGATCGGCAAAGACGGCACCGTGCTGGCGCGCTTCAAGAGCAACGTGGAGCCCGACTCAGCCGAACTGACCGGCGCCATCGAAGCCGCCCTGGCCGCCTGAGCTGTAGAGCACTCGGCTCAAGAGCGCTGCACATCGATGTCCATCTGTACATCGATGTGCAGCGCTCACTCG
>VGPQ01000518.1 GCA_016882555.1 Cyanobacteria bacterium M_surface_7_m2_040 | reverse complement strand
CTAGAGGCCCTGAAGCGGTGGCAGCAGGGCCAGCAGCTCGCCCATCTGCAGGCCCGAAGCCTGGGGTGTGCGGGCCAGCAGCAGCAGCAGGCAGATGCCAAACAGATAGAAGATCGACCAGCGGAACACGCCCCTGGCGGCGGCAGCATCCTCGGGATGGCGGGCAAGGGAATCGCACTGCTGCAGCAGTCGGGCGTTGAAGGGAACCAGCAGCACGCCGTAGAGCAACCCACCGCTGGGCAGCACCACTATGCCCAGCAGGCTCACCAGCACCGTGATCCAGGCATAGGTGCGGATGGCCGTCACCGTGACGGCCACACCCTTGACCACCGGCAGCATCGGAATGCCGACCGCGCGGTAGTCATCCCGCAGCAGCAGGGCGAGGGCCCAGAAGTGGGCTGGCGTCCACACCATCACCAGGGCAAACAGCCACCAGGCCCCCAGGGGCAGATGGCCGCTGACCGCCGCTGCTCCCACCAGCGGTGGAATCGCCCCGGCCACGCCACCGATGACGATGTTCTGTGCGGTGCGCGGTTTCAGCAGGGCGGTGTACAGCAGCACGTAGCTGCACAGCCCCAGCAATGCCAGGGCCGCTGCCAGTGGGTTCACCCCCAGGCACAGCACCAGCACCGAGCCGGTGGTGAGGCCGATGGCCAGCGCCATGGCCGCCGTCTGGTTGAGCCGGCCCGACGGCAGGGCGCGGCCGCTGGTGCGCTGCATGCGGCCGTCGAGATCTTCCTCCCAGAGGCAATTGAGAATGCCTGCTGCGGCCGAGGCCAGCGTGCCTCCGAGCAGGGTGAGCGCCACCGTGGGGCCGTCGCAGGGCCAGCCTTCAGCCAGGGCCATGCCCCCGAGGGTGGTGGCCAGCAGCAGCGGGATCAGGCGAGGTTTGGCGATTTCCAGCCACGCTGGCAACTGCCGCCTGGAGCGCTTGGGCGGCGCCATGTTGGCTGCCGCCTCGCCGTTGATCGTGGCGCTAACCATGGGCCACCTCGCGGCTGAGTCCGGCGGTCAGCACAGCCACCAGCAGTGCGGCGACCACCTGGTGGGCCACGGTGATCAACGGTGCCTGGAGCTGCAGATGCAGGCTGCTGATGCCGAGGCCCACCTGCAGCAGCACCAGGCCGGCGGCCACCAGGCTGAGCCCGCGCACCAGCGGTTTCAGACCCAGCCAGAGGGCTGCACCGGCCTGCAGGCACACCCCCCCAGCCACCAGGGTTGCCCAGTGGCGATGGGCGCCGATCCATTGACACCCTTCGCCACTGCTCAGACAGCGTTCAGCCGCCCATTGGGTGGCCATTGCCCCCCCCAGCAGGCATTGCCCCAACACCGCGACCAGGCTGGCGGCGGCCAGCGCGATCCAGATCCAGGCCTGGGAGCGCGGCGGCGATGGTGCCTCAAGGCTCAGCAACTGCTGGCTGGTGGCACTCAACAGACCCACCAGCAGCAGGGCTGTGGCCAGATGGGCCGTGACCACGCTGCTGGACAGCAGCGCCAGCACCGTGAGGGCCCCCAACCCTCCCTGAAACAC
>VGPQ01000517.1 GCA_016882555.1 Cyanobacteria bacterium M_surface_7_m2_040 | reverse complement strand
CCGTCTCACCTTTATGCCCACCACGCTCTGGGCCTTGGCGACCTACATCGTGATGATCGCAGCGGGTGGCGGTCTGATGTTCCGCAGCCTTGGCGGATACGACGACAAGCCTGGCAACGGGTCTGATTAACAGGCGCAAGGGGGCCACCAGCAAGTCCACCACTAGCGGCCCTCACGTGAGCAGCAGTAGCCAGACCAGGCCTGGAGCGCGTTAATCGGGAGCTACTGCGACGCATCGCCGCCCAGCCCTACTGCGCCCAGCCAAACGGCATCGCCCCGGTTGCACCACCGGGGCTCCCAGCGCCTGATGGTGGATGCGGCGGCGGCGCTGAACCCCGATCAACGGGCCACCGCCTATGCGGCGGCCTGCGAGATCATGCGCTCCGATGAGCCGCTCAGCCCGGATGAGCGAAACATCCTGCGCCACCTGGCCAGCACCCTGGAGCTCGGCGACAGCGTCACGACCCCGGTGCATGCGGTGATGGATCGCCTCCATGCCGATTTCGGCGTTGAAACGATCGATGAATCGATGCTGACCCTTCCCTGATCCAGCCCTAAAACAGGCTGTCTGCACCGTTCTGATGCCGTTGATCGAGGCCTTTCGCGCCGGATGGACCCGCGCCTTTGACTACGCGGGCCGCTCCAATCGAGGCGACTTCTGGTGGTTCGTGCTGGCGAATCTGATCGTGACGGCGCTGCTGGGACTGCTCTCCGACAAGCTCCAGCTGGTGTACAGCCTCGCTTCGGTGGTGCCGAGCCTGCCCCTGGCGGTGCGTCGCCTGCGCGACATCGGCAAGCCATGGCCCTGGCTGTTCATTGGCCTGGTGCCGATCATCGGCAGCATCTGGTTGATCGTGCTCTACTGCCAGCCCTCCCTGCCGGCCTGAGCCTTGCCACGGCCGACCCTGCGGATCGGAGTTGCGGGGCTGCCGGGACCGCTGCTGATGCAGCACCACCAAGCATCCGGTTGGCACCTCGCAGACATCGTCGAGCCGGGGGAGCCGTCGTTCGGATTGGTTGCCATCCTGCGGGAGCTGCTGGCCCCTGCTCCAGCTCTGAACCGTTGACACCATGGCTCGCCACAACCCGACCGGGGATTTCGTTCAGTTCCTGATCGGTGGCTGTCTCTTCGGAGCAGGCGTCTTCCTGCTGGCCAACCAGGTGATGGTGCATTCCGATCTGGTCGTGCCACCGGGCACCGGCCGCTGGGAAGGTATGGGCGGCTACAGAGGGGCGGGCATCGCTGGAGCTCCAGACCGTGATCGGAGCACTGTTGTCGCGTCCTGAGACCCGCCTATGTAGTTGGCGCGGCCGCCTCCTAATTGTCGCCGTGCAGTCAGGATTCCCGCAACACAAACCCAACGATCATCAGCACGATCGCACCAGCAAAGATCGCCGCACCACGGAGCAGCAGCAGCAGCAGGCCGATGTGCAGCGGCGAGAAGCCGATCGCCAGCCCAAAGGCCGCCAGCTCCCCCAGCAGGGCGCCCAGGCCGTTGGCCGCGGTCTGTGGATCAGTCATGTGGATCAGT
>VGPQ01000516.1 GCA_016882555.1 Cyanobacteria bacterium M_surface_7_m2_040 | reverse complement strand
CGAATCCAGTGCCTTGAGCATCAGGCCTTCGGCGCCGGCCGAGCGTGCCTGTTGGCGCAGCGGTTCCAGCTGCTCCCAGGCTGTGAGGGTCAGCCGCTCCGAAAGGCGTACGAGCCCGGTTACGGGGGGGTGCGGCGCCTGCGGCAGCGCCTGGATCAGGGCGTCCAGGGCGGCTCGGCGTTGGCCCAGGGGCCTGGGGCGCCAGTCGTCGCCACCCAGCTCCAGCAGGTCGTAGGCCACGAAGGCTGCAGGGCACTCGGCCAGCAGTTTGCGGCCCGGTTGCTTGCGGCCCAGCCGCCGTTGCAGCTGGGCAAAACTCGCCGGTTGGGGGCTGGCTGCTGGCCAGATGATCACCTCGCCGTCGAGCACGGTGCCATCGGCCAGAGCCGTTGCAGCCTCGATCAGCTCAGGAAAGGTGTCGTTGAGCAGCTCTTCGCCCCGGCTCCAGAGAAAGGTCTCGCCCTGGCGGCGGATCAGCTGGCCGCGGATGCCATCCCACTTCCATTCCACCAGCCAGCCCGTGGTCAGGCCGGACAGGGGCTGGCTACCCAGCGGTTCACGCAGCTCGAGCGGCGAGGCCAGAAAAAACGGGTAGGGCCGGCTCGGCATCCCATTGGCCCCATCGGCCGGGGCCAGCAGGGCTGTCCAGGCCTCGGGGCTGGGGGTGAACCCACCCATCAGACGGTGCTGGAGCTCGGCTTCCTCCAGGCCTCCCAGCTGAGCCAGGGCCTTCACCACCAGACCCCGGGCCACGCCGATGCGCAGGCCACCGGTGAGCAGCTTGTTGGCGACCAGCAGCTCATGGGGGCTGAGGCCCTGCCACAGCTGACGCACCGCCAGGGCCTGGTGTGCGTCGCTGCGTGCGGCGGCCTCGGGGAGCAGCTGCTCCATCCACTGATGGAGAGGTTTGTGGCTCGAGGGCTCGCGCTCCGAGTCATCGCCATCGCGATCGGCAACCGGCCGCAGCGCATCAGAGGCAACCTGGCGCCACAGCAGGGCAATCGTTTCGGCCGAATCGCCCACGTGCCTGTAGCAGTCGTCAAACAGCCACTCAGGCAGCGCTGACCCCTCGAGGCAGATCTGGCGCAGGCGGCGCCCCGTGATCAGGCGGCGGCGGCTGCCCCCCAGCAGCACCTGCAGGGCCCAGGCCGCATCGCGCGCGCTGCTGCGGCTGAAGTACGCAACCAGGCAGGCGACCTTGAGCTTGGTGCCGCGGCTGCCGTCGAGCTGGTCGATCAGTTCAGCGAACGCCTGCATAGCGGATGCGCTGCACCGTGATCAGAGCGGCGGCGCCATAGATCAGGGTGTAAGGGATGGTGAGGGCACTCCACTGCTGCTCGGCCAGCCAGGACGCCACCAGCGGCGCGGTGCCGGCAAACAACGCCATCGCCAGGGAGTAGGCGATCGAAAACACGGCGCAGCGCTGCCGCTGGGGCACCAGCTTCACCCCCAGCACCCTTTGGGCGCCCATGGTGACCATCACCGGAGCGACCAGCAGCAGCTGGGCGAGGGCCAGGTGCATGAGCTGCACC
>VGPQ01000515.1 GCA_016882555.1 Cyanobacteria bacterium M_surface_7_m2_040 | reverse complement strand
CCGCCTTGAGCGAGGAGCCGCCGGTGGTCACCACGTCTTCCAGCACGGTGATCACGCTGCCGGCGGCGGGCAGGGGCCCTTCCAGCCAGGCTCCGGTGCCATGGCCCTTGGCTTCCTTGCGCACGATCAGGGCATCCAGCGGTCGCCCGGCCAGTGCGGCCTGCAGGGCGACCGCACTCACCAGCGGGTCGGCGCCCAGGGTGAGGCCAGCCACGGCCGCCGCTTCAGCTTCCACCTGCTCCAGCATCAGGGCCCCGAGCAGCGCCAGCCCTGCTCCGCTGAGGCTCACCGGCTTGCAGTTCACGTAGTGGTGGCTGGTGCGACCGGAGGCGAGGGTGAAGGAGCCGTGCCGGTAGGCCTTGGTGGCCAACAGCGGCAGCAGGGCCTCACGCATGCCTGCGCTGGTTGTGGGCAGAGCGATCATGGATGGGTGTGAATGGGCCACGACAGGGGTTGGGGCTGGTGCTTTGGCCCATGTCTGTCTAGTTTGCGCTCAACATGTCTCCCGAATCCCATCAGCAGCCATGGCTTCCTTGCGCATGCCTCTGCAGCTGAGCCCCCTGGTGCTGGGTCTGTCGCTGCTCACGCCACCGGTGCAGGCCGGCCCGGTGCTCTGCACCACCACCCTGGAGGCGCCTGCCGCCGCTGGTGCCGCGCCCGTGGAGGTGACCCGCTGCGGTGCGGTGCAGACCGTGCCCGAGCTGGTCAATCAGCGCTTCTTCACCTACACCGCTCCCTATGCCGAAGGGGTGAGCATCCGCGGGCAGGTGCGGGATCTGTTTGGGATTGCCACCGGCTCGATCAACAGCGGGGATTCGATCCGGGCCTTTGGGTTCCCCGACCAGACCATCGTCTGGGATGGCACGGCCTTGCAGAACACCTACGACGTGCTGCTCGAGGCCCAGAGCGATCCACAGCCCTGGCGCACCGCCGACCTCAGCAATGGATTCGGCTGCAGCCTCGGCTCGCCGTCGTCCTGCCCCCGGCTCAACGACGCCAGCGGTGGCCGTGGCGCCAGCAGCCGCACCCCCGTTCGGGGCCTGTGGTAGCCATTCCCCACGGGGGTCTAGCAATCTGGTGAATGCAGCGAACTCATAATTCGCCTTAGCCGGGTTCGATCCCCGGGACCCCCATCCCGATCCGAGGCTGATTGGCTGCGTCATCGCTGATAATGCGGCCGTTGCTGGGACCCAAGCCATGAACCCTGTGCGTGTGGGTGTCATCGGCATCGGCAACATGGGCTGGCACCACGCCCGGGTGCTGAGCCTGCTCAAGGATGCCCAGCTGGTGGGCGTGGCCGACCCCGATGAAACCCGTGGCCGGCTGGCCACCGAGCAGTTCGGCTGCCGCTGGTTTGCCGACTACTCGGCCATGCTCAGCGAGGTGGAGGCGGTGTGCATCGCTGTGCCCACCCTGCTGCACCATCGCGTGGGCTTGGCCTGCCTGCAGGCCGGGGTGCACGTGCTGATCGAAAAGCCGATCGCCGCCAGCCAGGAGGAGGCGACCGATCTCATCAGCGCCGCTGAAGCCGCA
>VGPQ01000514.1 GCA_016882555.1 Cyanobacteria bacterium M_surface_7_m2_040 | reverse complement strand
AAGGCCTGAGCGCCCTGGTGCAGTCCGGCGATGGACTACGCCGACATCTGGAACCAACAGCTGCTGCTCACCCTGCTGCTGGAGGGCAAAGACCGGCCCAGCATCCGCCACAAGACGAGTGTCGATCTGGAGGCCGACAGTTGCCATGGGGCGATCGACTGGCCACTGCTGGCCCCCGGGGTGTTGGTGCCCTACAGCGAGGATCTTCAGCATGGATTGCCGCAGCGGCTCAACGAACGGGCGCGTGCGTTGCAGGAGCTCGGTAACGATCTGGTGGCGATGGCCCAGGCACGCCAGGCCGAACCCCTGGTCGGACAGACCCTGACCGGGGTGATCAGCGGCGTGCAGAGCTACGGGTTCTTCGTGGAGGTGCCGCCCTCCCAGGTGGAGGGGCTGGTGCATGTGAGCTCGCTCAAAGACGACTGGTATGAGTACCGCTCCCGCCAGAACCGCCTGGTGGGTCGCAAGAACCGCCGCACCTACAAGCTTGGCGACAGCGTGGAGGTGGTCATCGACAAGGTCGACCCCCTGCGCCATCAGATCGATCTGACGGTGCTGCTGCCCGAGGGCGAGGCTGAGCTCCTGGACTCCATGGCAGCCGATGACGACACCGGCCGCGACGAGGATTGACGGTGACGGCTGAACGGCCTCCGCTGGTGCTGGCCGTGTCGGGCGCTTCGGCCCAGCCGCTTGCCGAGCGGGCCCTGAAGTGGCTGCTCGATGCCGACGAGACGGTCGATCTGGTCACCAGCCGCGGGGCCATGGCGGTGTGGCAGGCCGAACTGGGCCTGCGCCTGCCGGGCGAACCCGATGCCCAGGAGCGCTTCTGGCGTGAGCGCACCGGCAGCCAAGGCGGTCTGTTGCGCATCCACCGCTGGAATGACCAGGCTGCCAGCATCGCCAGTGGCAGCTACCGCACCCGCGGCATGGTGATCCTGCCGGCGAGCATGGGCTGCGTGGGCCGGATCGCCGCCGGCGTCGCCACCGACCTGCTCGAGCGCGCCGCTGACGTTCACCTCAAGGAGGCCCGTCCGCTGGTGATCTGTCCCCGCGAAACCCCCTGGAACCTCATCCATCTGCGCAACCTCACCCGCCTGGCCGAGGCCGGGGCCCGCATTGCACCGCCGGTGCCGGCCTGGTATCACCAGCCCCAGACCATTGAGGACATGGTGGATTTTCTGGTGGTGCGGATCTTTGATGTGCTCGGCGATGAGCTTGCGCCACTCAACCGCTGGAGCGGTCCCCGCTGAACCGGTGTGACCCTGCTGCAACAGCTGCTGCTGCTCCCCCTGCTCGCCCCTCTGCTGGCGGTGCTGCTGCTGGCGGCGGTCAACCCCAGACCCCCTGTGGCGTTGCGGGTGCTGATCTGGACGTCGCCGGCCCTGCCTCTGGGCGCCTGGATGGCGGCGGCGGCCGCCTCGGGCGCAGGCCTGAGTGCGCTCGCCACAGGGCTGGCCCTGCGTCAGGCCGGACCCGCGTTGAGCGTCCAGCGCCGGCGGCGGCCATGGACTGCCGACCCGCGCCCCGCCGTAGCG
>VGPQ01000513.1 GCA_016882555.1 Cyanobacteria bacterium M_surface_7_m2_040 | reverse complement strand
TCAGGCCCTCAGGGAGAGCCTGACCGCAACGATCCGCTAGGTAGCCCCTTGGGTCAGCCAACAACGCCGAACGCTCATCAGGGCTGATCGCCGTGAGCTCGCACAAGGCCTGCTCCAGCTGTTGCTTCTGTTCGATTTGTTGCTTGATCGAGGTCAATAAGTCAGTGTTGTTGTCCATGTCAGGTCAATGCAGATGAACGCAGTAAACTGAAGTCACGACCACCTCAAGGTGATCAGGACATCAATTGTTTAGACGCTAAAGGCTGCGATCCAAGGCGTCAACACAATTGCTAACCAAAGCTGCCAGTTTCAGGCGATCAGCAACACCCCCAGAATCAACAGCAGCAGGGCTGGCAGGCTCTGCACCTGTCCATGGTTCAGGGGCAGGCCTAGGGGCAGATCGCTCGACAGCGCCCCGCCCAAAAGGCTCCCGAGGACCAATCCGATCACCAGTAGGCCAAAGGCCCAGCCCACCGCAGGCCAAAAGCGTCGATTGCGCCGTTGCAGCAAGGCGATGGTCGCCAGGGTGCCGAGTGACAGCAACAGCTCGGGGCTGGCCGCAGGCACCAGCAGCAGCAGACCCAGCAGGACAGCACCGCCAGCCAGGGCCACAATCGCCTCGGACCCCTGCAGCGGACTCAGGACGGGCAATCGCACCTGAGGCAGGCGAGCGGCAGCAGGCAGGGACCCCAGCGCGGGCAACTTGGGCAGCGCCGGCAGGGAGGGACCGCCACCAGCCTTGGAGGCAGCAGTCTGCTGCTCACGGGCCGAGGCGCTGCGGGCGGCGGTGCTCACCTTGCCCTGCTGGCGCTCCTTGAGCCGGCCCATGAGCACGGCGTCGTAGGCCGCTTCCACGCGCGCCCGGGCGAGCGGATCGTCGCCCACATCCACCAGCCTGGCCTGCTTGGCCTGTTGCACCTCCTCGAAGCTGGCGTCGGCGCTCACCCCCAGCAGCCCATAGGGATCGGGGGCGTCGGCCGCCGGCTGCGGCTGATCAGGGCTGGAGTTCATGGCCAATCGAGGGCCCGCATAGGCTCCCCTGAGCGTATCGAGGCGGGATCAAAACAGGGGCTCACTGCAGCGGTAACCACCGCTTTGCTGGAGTTGCAGCCGGCAGCGCTCGGCCTCCTCGGCCGGCAGCCGGTGGCGCCGCTTCAGTAGGGGCATCTGGGGCGGCAGGTGGCTGCCTTCGCGCATCTCCACGGTGGCCTGGGTTCCGGCGGCCTGAGAGGGTACGAAATTGACGTAATCGCAGCCCCCGTCAGGTCGGGGGCGCACCAGCCAGAGCGGTTGTGGCATGGCTGTGACGCTTCGTTACAGCAAGTCTGGCGCGGCCGTTGCGCTGCTGTGGGCGCCCGCTCAGATCAGAGGCTGATCGGCTCCACGCCGCTCACCACCGGTGCCACAGCCGAGAGCTCCAGCTCGGGATGGTCCTCGGCCAGCTGGTTCAGGTTCCAGTCGTTCTTGAACAGCAGCACCGGACGGTTCCAGGCGTCGCGCACGGTCTTGCAGTTGAAGATGCGGCCCACCGCCTCAA
>VGPQ01000512.1 GCA_016882555.1 Cyanobacteria bacterium M_surface_7_m2_040 | reverse complement strand
GGCCGGCCTTTGCTATCGCGGATCGCGGCATCCCAAAGCTCCTGTCCAAGCCTTAACGCCTCCTGGCGGTAGACGTCTGGATCCATCACGGCGTCCACTGGCAGCACAGCGCTGGCGGGATCTGTCTCTGAACCAGCGACGGCAGCACTGCTCGATTTGAGGTGTCGTGCCGCAATCGCCCCGCGGATCAGCTGCTGCTGAAAGTCGATTTCGACCCGATCCAGTTGCTCCAGGCGATGGCGCGCCGCCGTCAGACCACTGGCTTTCATGAACCCTGGAATCGGCAGCAGGCCTTCCGGCAGGGGCAGGTCCTCACCGTCGATCAGGTGCTCAAAGAAGGGAATGTCAAGGCGCTCCATCTGCAGCAGTTCCGCCTTGAACATGGGCCAGTTGAGAGGTTTCTCACTGGCCAGCACAAAGCTGCGGCTGAGCTGCTCGAGCTTGAGCCCATGCACCACCGCATTGCGCAGGGCTGCCGGCTCCAACATCTGCCGTTGAATCGTGAAATACAGCCTGGTGGCCCTGGCCACCAGACGCCGCGGCTGGCCGCTGAAGCGATTCAAGGCCTCCAGCAGCAGCGGCCGCAGCCGCAAGGCTTCCTGCAGCTGAACGGCAAATCCATGGCACAGCTCGTCGATGAAATCGGTGAGCCGCTGGGGGCTGCCCAGCTCCACCGGCAGGCTGGTGGGCAGCTCACAAGGCTTGCTGCTTCGGCCCGCTATCATCCCATCGCTGTTGAGCCCCAGCCAACCGGGCATCTCGCGTTCGGGCGGGGGAGGCTGAATCCCCAGGGCGCTGATGTCAAACGCCCGTTTGCGACCCGCACCGGCCATCAGCCACTGAGGCAGCAAACCCGAGCGCAGCACCGAGCCCTGCATCGAGGTCTGCAGATCCGAGATGGCGTGGGGGTCGTCGCCGTCCTCGCTGATCAGATCGCGTAAATCAGCCTCCAGCAGGGTCTCGGTGTCGATCAGGATCAGCTGATCACCGCTGGCGATCAGGTTTTCGTAGTGGCAGTCGGTGCAACCCAGCAGGTGCAGCACCGCCATGGTGCGGCCGGCATTGGTGTAAAAACGCGCCAGCTGCTCTTCGCTGCTGCAGGGCCGGTGCTCCACCCACTCCATGAACCCGTAGCCATCCCGGTTGAGCACCGTCAAGCGCCGCAAGGGCTCCAGGTCTGAGGCGTGATTGAGTGCCTGGAGGTAGCGCTGGTAGGTGGCATCCACCTGCATGTCTTTGGGTTTGTAGACGACCTTGCGGGCCTCGTCACCCTCGTCAAATGTCAGGATTGCCACCGCCCGCCCGCCGCGGTGGGGATCGCTGAGACCCAGCTGAATCGCGCCGAGTGTTGCAGCCTGCGGAATGGCGAAGTGGGTTTCGAGCCCCGCGCGGCTTGCGGCAAGGCGATTCAGCATCTCTTCGCTGCCCTCGAGCCACAACTGGCACACCTCCGCCATCAGGCGGCCCAGCACTGGGTAGTCACCCAACAGCAGCCCGTAGCCACTGGCCAGCAGCTCGGCCACGAAGGCGTCGTAGGC
>VGPQ01000511.1 GCA_016882555.1 Cyanobacteria bacterium M_surface_7_m2_040 | reverse complement strand
CCCATCCAGAGGTTTTCCCCTGTCAGACCGGCTTCTCCCCATGCGTTTCCGTCCTCTACTGGCCCTTGTGCTGGCGCTCTGTCTCACCCTCGTGACCGCCTGCAGTGGCGGCGCTAAGGCTGTTGATCGGGCCAACCTCACCTACGACGACATCCACAACACCGGTCTGGCCAACGACTGCCCGACCCTGCCGGATTCGGCCCGTGGTTCGATCAGCCTGGATGCGGGTACGAAGTACCAGCTGCGTGAGATCTGCATGCACCCCTCTGAGGTGTATGTGAAGGGCGAGCCCGCCAACAAGCGCCAGGAAGCGCAGTTTGTGGAGTCGAAGATCCTCACCCGTTTCACCACCAGCCTTGATCAGGTGTATGGCGATCTGGCGGTGACCGGCAACGGCATCAACTTCCAGGAGCAGGGCGGGATCGACTTCCAGATCGTGACCGTGCTGCTGCCCGGCGGCGAAGAAGTGCCCTTCACCTTCTCCAGCAAGGAGCTGAATGCCATCGCTGATGGCGCCGCCATCACCACCAGCACCGATCTGAACGGCACCTACCGCGTGCCCAGCTACCGCACCTCCAACTTCCTTGATCCCAAGGGTCGCGCTCTCACCACCGGTGTGCAGTACGCCCAGGGTCTGGTGGCTCTCAACGGCCAGGACGACGAACTGGCCCGCGAGAACGCCAAGCGCTACATCGATGGCACTGGTGAGATGAACCTCTCCATCACCAAGGTGGATGCCTCCACCGGTGAATTCGCCGGCGTGTTCACCGCTGTGCAGCCCTCCGACACCGACATGGGCAGCCATGACCCCGTGGACGTGAAGATCACCGGCCAGCTCTACGGCCGCCTGGAGAAGGCCTGATTCGCGCCTTGAGCACCGTCTGATCCCAAGGGGCCTCAGGGCCCCTTTTTTTGTGCCTGCCCTCGGCTGGAGTTTCCCCTCCGGCGCGCTCTGGGAGAATCGCCCGCAACGCTGAATCTCCCGCCGCCATGACGAGCACCGTCGCATCCTCCAAAGGCCTGATTGCACCCCATGGCGGCAGCCTGGTGGATCTGCGGGTGCCGGCGGAGCAGCGCGAAGCGGTAAAGGCCGGTGTGGATCAGGTGGTGGAGTGCTCCGATCGCAACGCCTGTGATGTGGAGCTGCTGATGGTGGGTGGCTTCTCCCCCCTGCGCGGCTTCATGCACCAGGAGGACTACCAGTCGGTGGTGGAGAGCAACCGCACCACCAGCGGCCTGCTGTTCGGCCTGCCGATCGTGATGGACACCCAGCGCGATGACATCGCGGTGGGCCACAAGCTGCTCCTCACCTACCGCGGCCAGGAGCTGGCGGTGATGACCGTGGAGAGCAAGTGGGAGCCCGATAAGGCCCGCGAGGCCGTGGGTTGCTACGGCACCTCTTCGCTCGAGCACCCCGCCGTGAAGATGATCGCCACCGAGCGCGGTCGCTACTACCTCGGTGGTGCCATCCAGGGCCTGGAGCTGCCCAAGCGTGTATTCCCCTGCAAGACCCCTGCTGAGGTGCGCGCCACCCTGCCC
>VGPQ01000510.1 GCA_016882555.1 Cyanobacteria bacterium M_surface_7_m2_040 | reverse complement strand
CAGGTGATTGGTGGGCTCGTCGAGCAGCAGCAGATCGGGCTCCTGCAGCAGGATCTTGCCCAGGGCGATGCGCATCTGCCAGCCGCCCGAGTAGTCGGCCACCAGCTGCTCGGCCCCTTCTGGGGTGAAGCCGATCGTGGGCAGCAGCTTGTCGATGCGGGCCTCGAGCTCGTAGCCATGCAGGGCCTCGAAGCGCTCATGCAGATGGCCCAGCTCGTGGATCAGCTCTTCGAGATGGTCGGGGTCTTCTGCGGCCTTGTCGCTGGCCATCTCATGCTCGACCTCGCGGGTGCGGTTGAGCACGTCAGCGGCCTCGCCGAAGGCCTGGAACAGCTCGGCGCGCACCGTGCGCTGCGGGTCGACGTCAAACTCCTGCTGCAGATAAGCAATGCGCGGGTTGCCCTGGCGCACGATCTGGCCGCTGCTGGGCTCTTCAAGCCCGGCGATCAGGCGCAGCTGGGTCGATTTGCCGGCGCCATTGACGCCCACCAGGCCGATGCGATCGCCCGATTTCACCTCCCAGGTGACATCGCGCAGCACCTCGCCGGTGGGGTAGATCTTGCCGATCTTTTCAAGGCGCAGCACGGCGGACGTCCACAGAATCGCCGCGCAGGGCCCCGGGGGCGGCGGCAGGTGAGCCCATCATCCCGCTCGGCCAGACTGGGATCCGTGCGCTGCGTCACCGCCCGATGATCAAACGCCTCGAACAGGTGGCCGCCCTGGTGGTTGCCGCTGGTCTGGCGATCGTCAGCTACTGGCTGTTCTTCAGCTGGGCGGGCGGCTCCGACCAGCGGCAGCGGCCCCAGCCCAGCCGTTCAGAGGCCGCCGCGGGCCTTGAGCAGCCACTGCTTGCTGGCGGCATCGTCGAGCGAGGCGATGTGGGCGCGCACCTCATCGGCCGTGACCGGCAGGTTGAGCTCGTCGCCGAGGGCCACGATCCGCTGCAGTGCGCCGCTGGGGTCCTGCAGGGCCTGGCGGAACAGGGCCTGGGTTAGGCCTTGATCGGCGCTGATGCGTGCATAAAGCTCGGCGGCATGGCCATTGGGGCCGGTGCCACGGCTGGGGTCGGTCATCGGGGTGGGCCGCTCTGCTTCGACCTTATGGAGGATCCGCGGTTCTGGCAGCGTGTGGTCGTGGCTTGTTGCAGCGCGCACCAGCCGCCCGGCTCAGGCGGCGCGGGGCAGGGAGGTCTCAGGGTCGCCGCAGGCTGAGGCGTCCTCCATGCTGCGGGCATCGAGGCACAGCACCTTGCGCAACTGGGCGTAGTTGCGGGCCAAGGTGCCGTTGCCGTCCTGCTGGGCGCCGTATTCAGCCCGCTGCAGCACGTGGTGCAGATGGGTCAACAGGTAGGTGCTGATCACGGCCGACACCAGCACATCGCTGCGCTCGGCGGTGCGGCGCTTGCGGCTGCGGGTCGGTTGCCGTTGGGCGTTGCCCGTGGCTTGGCTGACGGAGCGGCTGGCGCGCGACAGGGTGGTCATGGCGGTCACTGGGGAAGGAAAGGGAACGGAGCAAAGGAACAGGCGGCTGCCGCGACCGTGGGCTGAACGCGGCGCTCA
>VGPQ01000509.1 GCA_016882555.1 Cyanobacteria bacterium M_surface_7_m2_040 | reverse complement strand
GATGCAGGCTTTCAGCTAGAGGCATTTTATCTTGGCTGGGTAGTGCGGCAATGCCACCCACTCCCACCGGCTCCGGCTGCTGGAAGAGATGAACTTCCTATTTTAAATCAGAGTTGCCTCTCCTCAAGTCAATCCGTCAGGGCATCTCTGCCTAAAAGCGGTGGCCAGTGATTGTCATCCAAGAGTCGCTGCGATGATTCAAGGCCATCTGACTGCTGGCAGGCTTTGATGTTTCTGCTAACTTCGGTTAATGCTTGTCATAAATGCAAGGCTTGAAAGCAGTCATTCTTGCAGGCGGTCTCGGCACCCGCCTTTCCGAGGAAACCCACCTCCGCCCCAAGCCCATGGTAGAGGTGGGCGGCCGACCCGTTCTCTGGCACATCCTCAAGATCTACAGTGCCTACGGCGTGAACGAGTTTGTCATTTGTTGTGGATATAAGGGCTACCTGATCAAGGAGTATTTCGCCAATTACTTCCTGCACATGAGCGATGTCACCTTCCATATGGATGAGGGCAATCGCATGGAGGTGCATCACCAGAAATCGGAGCCCTGGAAGGTCACCCTGGTGGATACCGGTGAAGCCACCCAGACCGGTGGTCGCCTGCGGCGGGTGCGGCCCTATCTGGGCGATGGGCCTTTCTGTTTCACCTACGGCGATGGTGTGGCCGATGTGGACATCGCCGCCCTCCTCGCCTTCCACCGCTCCCACGGCCTGGCCGCCACGCTCACGGCCGTGCAGCCCCCCGGCCGCTACGGCGCCCTGCACCTCGAGGAGTCCCAGGTGGCACGCTTCCAGGAGAAGCCCGACGGCGACAACTCCTGGATCAACGGCGGCTTCTTTGTGCTCGATCCCAGCGTGTGTGAGCTGATCCACGCCGACGACTGCGTGTTCGAGGCCGATGTGCTGCCGGTGCTGGCGGCCTCCGGCCAGTTGGCCGCTTTCCGCCACCGCGGCTTTTGGCAGCCGATGGACACCCTGCGCGATCGCAATCGCCTCGAAGGCCTCTGGCAGGCTGGGGAGGCGCCCTGGGCCGTGTGGTCCACCTCGCCCCAGCCCTGATGCCCCAGCCCTGATGCCAGCGACCTCTGCCAGGCCGGCCCTGTCGCCCCAGTTTTGGCAGGGGCGGCGGGTGCTGCTCACAGGCCACACCGGTTTCAAGGGTTCCTGGCTGGCTCTCTGGCTGCGTCGTCTCGGCGCCGACGTGCTCGGCGTGGCCCTCCCCCCTGACAGTCAGCCCAGCCTCTACGACCAGCTCCAGCTGGAGGAGCAGCAGGGTCTCGGCGGGGGCTTGCACTCACGCCTGCTCGATCTGCGTGATCTGCCGGCACTCGCCGATGCGGTGCAGGCCTTCCAGCCCGAGCTCGTGTTTCACCTCGCCGCCCAGCCCCTGGTGCGCCTCAGCTACGCCGAGCCGCTCACCACCTGGCAAACCAACGTGATCGGCAGCCTCCATCTGCTGGAGGCCCTCAGGCCGCTGCAGCAGCCCTGCGCGGTGGTGGTGATCACCACCGATAAGGTGTATCGCAACCAGGAGTGGTGCTACGGCTACCGCGAGAAC
>VGPQ01000508.1 GCA_016882555.1 Cyanobacteria bacterium M_surface_7_m2_040 | reverse complement strand
GATCTTGATGGCAGCCCAATCCCCACCGCCATGCTCGACCTCTACAACGAGGTGATGGAGCTCGAGAGCCAGCGGGCCCGCAGCGGGGTTAAGAAATCGATGCGCAACCGTGTGGTCAAAACCGGTACCAAGCACTTCGATCAGGCCACCCTCGATGCCCGCCTGCGGGCCGCTGGCTGGGACGGTCTGAAGGAGAAGGAGATCGCCTTCTTCTACGGCTGAGCTCAGCTGCAGAGATCCTGCATGGTGTCGATGACCTCCTGCTGGAACGCTTCGAGGTCGGCCGAATCACTCAGATCGATCCCCTCGCCAGCGGCGTTCTGGGCCAGTTCCTGAAAGTGAAAGGCCCCTTCACCGTGGGCCAGAAACTCCATGGCGGAGCTCTCACCGCTTTCCTTGTAGGCGTCGCACAGGGCCAGGAAGGCCGCGTCTTCGGTGAAATCCCAGCTCATGCAGCGGCGTTGGTGAAGGGCGATCGAAAGGCGTTCAACAAGACCTTTAACGCCTGACCCCCGGAATTCGTCAACCACCTGCCAAAAACTTGTGGCAGTCTCTGAACGGCTGGACGTTCCAGATCCGTTTGTTTGCAGTCAATTGCTGAGATGAGCCAGGAGTCCCTCAACGTGCTGGGCGAGCCGCTGCTGGTCTGCGGCTGCGAACCCATGACCGGCTGGATGCGCGATGGCCATTGCCGCACCAACAGCCAAGACCATGGGCGGCACACCGTGTGCTGTGTGGTCAGCGAGCAGTTTCTGCGCTACAGCCAGGCGCAGGGCAATGACCTGAGCACCCCGGTGCCGGCCTACGGCTTTCCCGGCCTCAAGCCCGGCGACCATTGGTGCGTGTGCGCGCCGCGTTGGCTCGAGGCCTATGAGGATGGGGTGGCCCCCCCGGTTCTGCTGGCCTCCTGCGAGGCATCCACCCTGGAGATCATTCCCCTCGATGTGCTGGAGCGCTTTGCGGCTTGATCACCAGGGAATCGCCTCTCCATCCCAGGCCCAGAAACCACCACTGCGCTCGGGATCCAGACCCTGGAGCACATCCAGCAGGTAGCCCGCAGCCTGTGGGGGGGGTGAACAGCCTGGCGGCTTCTACACCGGCCCTGAAGGGCTGCGACAGGGCTGTGGCGGTGGTGCCGGGATGCAACAGGCTCACGCAGCACTGGGGTAGGCGCCGCTGCCACTCCAGGGCCAGGGTGCGCAGCAGCTGGTTCTGGGCGGCCTTGGCGGCTCGATAGCTGTACCAGCCACCAAGACGGTTGTCGCCGATGCTGCCCACGCGGGCTGACAGGCTGGCGAAGTGGCTGTTCTGGTTGCGCGGCAGCGCTTCGGCCACGGCCTGGGCCAGCAGGATCGGCCCGAACGCGTTGACCGCAAAACTGTCGAGCAGCTGCCCCCGGCTGACCGCAGCCAGGCGTTTCTCGGGTTGCAGGCAGGGGCCATGCAGCAGGCCTACGGTGTTGATCACCAGCCTCAGGGGCTGAAGATCTGTGACGGCGTGCTGTTGCAGCGCACCCAGACTGGCGTCATCGGTCAGGTCCAGCTGCCACTCCTCCTTGCTGCGGGGCTGGCGTGTCGCCA
>VGPQ01000507.1 GCA_016882555.1 Cyanobacteria bacterium M_surface_7_m2_040 | reverse complement strand
CATCGCTGCCCCTCAGTTGCTGTAGCCCAAAGGGTTCTGCTGCTGCCAGCGCCAGGCATCGCGGCAGATGGTGGCCAGGTCGCGGCGGGTGCTCCAGCCCAGCCGCCCCTGGGCGCCGCGGGGGTCAGCCACCGACACCGCTGAATCACCGGCGCGCCGCTGGCAGAGCGCATAGGGAACCGGCACACCATTGATGCGCTCAAAAGCCTTGACCATCTCGAGCACGGAGTGGCCCTGGCCGCTGCCGAGGTTGAGGGTCAGCATTTGGGGTGGTTCGGCCAGCAGCGTCTGCAGGGCGGCGCAGTGGCCTTCCGCCAGATCCATCACGTGGATGTAATCCCGCACACCGGTGCCATCGGTGGTGGGCCAGTCGCTGCCATAGACCTCAAGCCGCTCCAGCTGGCCGCTGGCCACCTGACAGATCAGCGGCAGCAGGTTGCTGGGGATTCCATCGGGGTCTTCGCCGATGGCGCCACTCTCATGGGCGCCCACCGGGTTGAAGTAGCGCAGACAAGCGATGCGCCAGCCGGGTTCGTTGGGGCCGGCGCTGGCCGCCAGATCCTGGAGCATCTGCTCCACCGCCGCCTTGGTCTGGCCGTAAGGGTTGATGGGCCTGACGGGCTGCGATTCGTGGATCGGCACCGATTCGGCCATGCCATACACGGTGGCGCTGCTGCTGAACACGACCGTGCGGCAGTGGTTCTCCGCCATCACATCGAACAGCTGGCGGCTGCCGCTCACATTCACATCCCAGTAATCCAGGGGCTTGGCCACCGATTCGGCCACCGCCTTCAGCCCGGCGAAATGGAGCACGGCCGCAATTGGCTCCTCGTCGAGCACCTCAAAGGCGATCTGCAGGTCTTGGGCGCGGCGGATGTCGCCTTCGATCAGGCTGAGCCGGGTGCGCCGGCTGGTGGGCGCCCGCCAGCGCCAGCAGCGGTTGCTGCCGCCCACCAGCCCCTGCCTGGGCTCGCTCTGCAGGCCTGCCAACGTGGCCACAGCCCGCAGCGCATCCACCGAGCCATTGGAGAAGTCATCGACCACCACCAACGTATGGTCCTGCTGCAGCAACGTGAAGCAGGCGTGGCTGCCGATGTAGCCCGCCCCCCCGGTGATCAGCAGATTGGCCATGGTGCGAAGCTACGCCCAGCAGCAGCCCTCTCCTGACTGCGATCAACCAGTCTGGCGAACAGCACAAACCCCGCCCTCGCCCGATCCTGGTGACCGGTGTCGCCGGGTTCATCGGCGCGGCGGTGGCCCAGGCCCTGTTGCAGCGCGGCGAGCCGGTGGTGGGGCTCGACAACCTCAACCCCTACTACGACCCGGCGCTCAAGCAGGCCCGGCTGGCGTTGCTGCAAGACGCGGCACATGTGCAGCCGTTTCGCTTTGAGCCGCTCGATCTCATCGATGGCGAGGCGGTGGCGGCCCTGTTTGCCCGCGAGCAGCCCCGGGCCGTGGTGCACCTGGCTGCCCAGGCCGGCGTGCGGCATTCGCTCGAAAACCCGGGTTTGTATGTGCAGAGCAACCTGGTGGGTTTTGGCCATCTGCTCGAGGGCTGCCGCCAGCAGGCGGTGGACCATCTCGTCTATG
>VGPQ01000506.1 GCA_016882555.1 Cyanobacteria bacterium M_surface_7_m2_040 | reverse complement strand
AGCACTCCCGAACTGGTGGCGTTGGCCGAGGCGGTGGCCCGGCGGCGCAACTTTGCGATCATTTCGCACCCCGACGCGGGCAAAACCACCCTGACCGAGAAGCTGCTCCTGTACGGCGGGGCGATTCAACAGGCGGGCGCGGTCAAGGCCAAGGGCGAGCAGCGCAAGGTGACCTCCGACTGGATGGAGCTCGAGAAGCAGCGCGGCATCTCGATCACCTCGACCGTGCTGCAGTTCGACTACGCCGGCAGCACGATCAACCTGCTCGACACCCCCGGCCACCAGGACTTTTCGGAGGACACCTACCGAACCCTGGCCGCCGCCGACAACGCGGTGATGCTCGAGGACGCCGCCAAGGGCCTCGAGCCCCAGACCCGCAAGCTGTTCGAGGTCTGCCGCATGCGGCAGATCCCGATCTTCACGTTCATCAACAAGATGGATCGGCCCGGGCGCGAGCCGCTCGAGCTGCTCGATGAGATCGAGCAGGAGCTGGGCCTGGCCTGCTGGCCGGTCAACTGGCCGATCGGCAGCGGCGAGCGTTTTCGCGGCGTGATCGACCGCCGCAGCCATGACGTCATCCTGTTTGGCCGCGCTGAGCGCGGCAAGGCGAGCGAAGAACAGGTGCTCTCGGTGGACCAGGCCCGCGAC
This sequence comes from Cyanobacteria bacterium M_surface_7_m2_040, assembly GCA_016882555.1. Taxonomy (GTDB): domain Bacteria; phylum Cyanobacteriota; class Cyanobacteriia; order PCC-6307; family Cyanobiaceae; genus RGUW01. Next base: position 942 of record VGPQ01000506.1, on the reverse strand, counting down.
TCGGGCGTGGTGGAGCCGGACCTCCTGGATCAGGCCCTCGAGGAACTGGAGTTGCTGGAAGGCGCCGGTGCCGACCTGGACCTGGAGTTGGTGCACGGGGGCCAGCTCAGCCCGGTCTTTTTTGGTTCGGCGATGACCAACTTTGGCGTTAGGCCGTTTCTCGATGCTTTTTTGGAGCTGGCGCAGAAGCCCACGCCGCGGGCCAGCAGCGCCGGGCTGATCGAGCCGGTGGCGCCGGGGTTCAGCGGGTTTGTGTTCAAGCTGCAGGCCAACATGGACCCGCGCCACCGCGACCGGGTGGCGTTTGTGCGGGTCTGCAGCGGCCAGTTCGAGAAGGACATGACCGTGCAGCACGCCCGCACCGGCAAGTCGATCCGTCTGTCACGGCCGCAGAAGTTGTTCGGCCAGGACCGCGAGGTGGTCGAGGACGCCTACCCCGGCGATGTGATCGGCCTTAACAACCCCGGCATGTTTGCCATTGGCGACACCATCTACACCGGCAGCCGCCTCGAGTACGAGGGCATCCCCTGCTTCAGCCCCGAGATCTTTGCCTGGCTGCGCAACCCCAACCCCTCGGCGTTCAAGAGCTTCCGCAAGGGGGTGAACGAACTGCGCGAAGAGGGGGCGGTGCAGATCCTGTACGACACCGACGAAAGCAAGCGCGATCCGATCCTGGCGGCGGTGGGTCAGCTGCAGCTCGAGGTGGTGCAGTACCGCCTGGAAAACGAATACGGCGTCCAGACGCGGCTGGAGCCCCTGGGCTTCTCGGTGGCCCGCTGGGTGGTGGGCGGCTGGCCGGCGCTCGAGGCGGTGGGGCGCATCTTCAACTGCAAGACCGTGCGCGACGCCTGGAACCGTCCGGTGCTGCTGTTCAAGAACGACTGGAACCTGAACCAGCTGGCCGAGGACCATCCCGAGCTGGAGCTCTCGGCTGTGGCACCG
>VGPQ01000505.1 GCA_016882555.1 Cyanobacteria bacterium M_surface_7_m2_040 | reverse complement strand
TGAAAAGCATCAGGACCGAATGTCTCCCTGTGGAAAGCGATCGCTGAGCGCACATCCTCCAGCGCCTCTTCGTAGGAGTCTCCCTGCCCAACGACGACGCCCTTGATCCCGAGGGGGTAAGCCACATAGCCATCGGAATGGCGCTCAACAACCACCTTGAGGCGCTGGGATGCCATGCCTAAAGCCGTCTCCTCTAAACATCAAACCTAAGCCAGCCTGTTTCGGGGCGGGTTGCCGTCGCCCTGCAGCAACTGCCGTTCCCAGCGGTTGAGCTGGCGCAACGCCAGGCCGCCGGCGATCAGCAGCAGCAGCAAGCCCAGCTTCACAGGCATCAGCGGTAGCGGCAGAGCGGTCAGCACCAGCTCGGCCGCCAGGGCCACGATCAGCACCCCGCGCCCACGGCGAATGCGGCGCAATGCCCCCGAGCAGGCTCGGCAGTGCCGGGTGTGGGCGTTCCAGCGCTCCAGCAGCGGCTCGCTGAGTTGCCGGGGCGGCAACGGCTGACCCGGAAAGGGTGTGCCGCCCAGCTCGCGCACCCAGCGGTAGAGCTGGCGCACGTAGAGATCGGAGCCGGTGGGCAGGTAGCAAGCCTGCTCAAAGCGCTCGGCCCCGCCGCGCGCCGCCAGGGCCCGCTCCTGCCAGTGCAAAAAGATCTGATCGTCGTCGAGCACCACGTGGTTGCCCAGGTGTTGCAGCCAGCGGGGCCGCAGGCCCACCAGCAGCTTCGGCAAGGGCGAACTGAACTGAAACGGAAAGCGGGCGAACAGGCGGCACTCGCCGGGGCGAATGGGGGTGGCGTAGACCACGGTCAGGATGCGACCGAACCCCTTGGCGGTGAGGTCGTGCCACATCAGGCAGGGGGCCGTGAAGGTGGTGAACTGGCTGCCCAGTCGCCCACGGCGTGGCCCCTCGGCCCAGGTGGCGGTGAACCCCTCGGCCCCGAAGCCCGTGAGCTCGGCCTCCACCGGTGCCGCGTTGTCGCGGCGGCCCACGGTGCGGTGGTGGGTGAAGGGCACATGGCTCACATCGAGCACGTTCTCCAGCAGGGTGAGCGCATCCATCGGCAGATCACGGAAGGTGCCCTGCACGAGCCAGCCGGGCTCCTCGAGCGCTGGCACCACGGGCAGCGCCACCAAGGGGGCCAGCTCAGGATCACCGGCAAACACGAACAACAGCCCCTGGGCCACGGCGGTGGCATGGGTGCGGCAATGGGCACGGCCACTGCTGCAGGCCACACGCTGCTGCTCAGCGGTGGCCTGGGGAATCGTGGTGCAGGTCCCGTCAGCGGCAAAGCTCCAACCGTGATACGGGCACTCCAGCTCGCCGCGGGCGTTGAGGCGACCATCGCTCAGGGGCACCAGGCGATGCGGGCAGGCATCGGCAAAGGCGCACCACTGGCCGCTGGCCGCGTCCCACCACAGCACCAGGTCTTCGCCCAGCAGCGTGAAGGCCTGGGGCCGGCGCCGGTCGAGATCCTCGAGGTAGGCCACCGGATACCAGCGCTGCTGCCAGTGCTGCTGCCAGCGGGCCTGATCGATCTCCGGCATGGGGATGCTCTGTGTCGCTGCCAGCCTGGCGCAACGCTGGGGC
>VGPQ01000504.1 GCA_016882555.1 Cyanobacteria bacterium M_surface_7_m2_040 | reverse complement strand
GCCGGATGGAGCTCCGGTAGTGGCCGGGCCGGGGAACGGAAGGCAGGGAATCCCCAGGCAGAACCGGGGGGCACCGAGCTGGTTTGGCCTTCTGAATTGACCTTACCCTCCGGTCGGTCAGGACTCGAGGGAACCAGGGCAATGCGGAAGGCAGCGGGCTGAAGCTCAGACCTGGGCCGAACCGTGCTGTTGACCATCCTTCCCTTCAACAAGGTCGGAGCTGCCAACCGCTCGGATCAACGGTGGATCGGAAATGTCCAGCTGAAACCGCGGTTGACTAGCGTAACATTCGGCTTCTGCAAACACCGGCTGCGGGTAGCCCACCCGTAGCAGGCAGAGGCCATGGGCCGGGGCAGCTTCCTTGATGGCCACTCTCTGCTGGTTGCGCCAATGCCCCAGCAGGGTTTCGGCCTCCAGGCGCCCTTCGCCCACGGCCACCAGCTGCCCCATCAGCAGCCGCACCATGCCGTAGAGGAAGCCGCTGGCCTGCAGCTCCACGGTGATCAGGTCGCCCTGCCGCTGCACGCGCACCTCCTGCAGGGTGGTGATGCCATCGCGGCGCCGGCTGCCCGCCCGCATGAAGGCCGAAAAATCGTGGCTGCCCAGCATCGTTTCGAGCACGCTGGCCATGGCCTGCTCATCGATCGGCAGCCGGTAGCGATGCCAGCTCCAGTGCTGCAGAAACAGGTTGGGCAGCCGGCCGTTGTAGAGCGTGTAGCGATAGCGGCGGTGGCAGGCGCTGAAGCAGGCATGCCAGTCGCGGGGCACCTCGCGGGCGGCGCGCACGCGGATGCTGGGCGGCAGGCGCCCGTTGAGGGCTTTCGGCCAGCGCTGCGGCGGGATCGGGCCGGCACAGTCAAAGTGCACCACCTGAGCGGCTGCATGCACGCCGGTGTCGGTGCGTCCAGCCGCCATGCACAGCGCAGGCCCTGCAGGATCCAACTCCCGCAGGGCCTCTTCCAGGGTCTGCTGCACGCTGGGTGCCGTGTGCTGGCGCTGCCAACCGTTGAAGGCGGCGCCGTCGTATTGAAGGCAGAGGGCGATCCGCCGCAGGGCCCCAGTCCTCAGACCAGTTCGATGATGGCCATCTCGGCGTTGTCGCCGCGGCGGGGCACGGTGCGAATGATGCGGGTGTAGCCGCCGTTGCGGTCGCCGTAGCGCTCCTGGGCTTTGTCAAACAGCGAGTGCACCAGCTGCTTGTCGTAGATGTAGCCGATGGCGCGGCGGCGCGCGGCCAGGCTGCCGTCCTTGGCGAGGCTGATCATGCGCTCGGCTTCGTCACGCAGGGCCTTGGCGCGGGCCTTGGTGGTGGTCACCCGACCTTCGCGGATCAGTTGGGTGGTGAGGCCGCGCAGCATCGCTTTGCGCTGGTCGGCGGGGCGTCCCAGTTGGGGAACTCGGCACTGGTGTCGCATGGTCGGGGAGGGGGCTGACTGGAAAAAGCTGTCGGGTGGGCGCTGCAGGCCTGCAGGCCGGATCTGCCGCTCAGGCGCTGGTGCGGCTCTGGGGCAGGGTGATGCCGATGCGCTCCAGCGCCTCGATCACCTCGTCGGCTGACTTGGAGCCGAAGTTCTTGATCTCCAGGAGATCCTC
>VGPQ01000503.1 GCA_016882555.1 Cyanobacteria bacterium M_surface_7_m2_040 | reverse complement strand
CCCTGGTGGCTGGAGCCCTGGCGGCGGTTGAAATCGGCTTCCCGGCCTGGGTGGTCAGCGCCTTTGGCGTGGGCCGCCTCAGCCTGGCCATGGCTTTGGGGGGCCTTGGCTATTTGCTGGGCAGCCAGCTGTGGGCTCGCCGCTGGGCTGGCGCTGCGGCTGCGGGGTGGGCCACGGTGTTGCGGCGCGCCCTGTTGCTGCAGGGGGTGCTGCTCACGGGCTCAGGACTGCTGGTGTTCCAGGCGCCTGGCGGGCCGCTGGCGGCGCTGTGGTTTGTGTCGGTGGCCAGCTTTGCCCTGGCGGTGCCGCTGGTGCTGGCCGCGCTGCAGGCTCTGTGGCAGCGGCAGATTCCGGCGGCGTTGCAGCCGCGGCTGTTTGCCGGGCGCTACAGCCTTGAGGCGCTGGCGCGGCTGGGGTCCCTGCTGGGCATCAGCGCCCTGGCAGATCGGGTGCTCACGCCGCTGGTGCAGTGGCCCCACTGGCCCGGCTGGTTGCTGCAGGCTGTGGGCACCGGCCCCGGCCGCCCCACGGCGATGGCCTTGGGCCTGCTCGGTTGGGCTGTGATCCTGCCGCTTGTGGCCCAGTGGCGGCCGCTTGGGAGGATGGCGCGGATTGCCGCATGACATGCGTGTCTTGATCTTCACCTCCAGTGCCGGCACCGCCCACGATGCGGCGGCCGAAGCGCTGGTGCAGTGGTTGGCCCGGCTGGCGCCAGAGGTGGAGGTCACGGTGGAATCGATCCTGGAAAACGCCAGCGGCGCCGGTCGCGGCGCGGTTGCGCTCTACAACTGGATTCAGCGGCGCGCCCCCTGGCTGCACCAGCTCTATTGGCGCGTCTGCGAGCTGGAAGATCTCACGAAGCCCGGCACGGTGCTGGCGGGGCGCGGTTACATCCGCGCAGTGCTGGAGCGGGTGCGCCCGGATCTGCTGATCTCCACTTACCCCCACACCAACCGCGGCCACTTCGCCTTTGCCCGCCGGGTGCTCAAGCATCCACTGCGTTGCGTGATCTGCTGCACCGAGGTGGAGGGGGGCTTTGGCTTCAGCCGCAACTGGGTGAGCCGCAAGGCCGATCGCTTCTGGGCGATCACCCCTGAGGTGGCGCGGGAGGCCCGCCGGCGCCGCACCCCTGCCAGCCGGATCGCCACGCTTGGGCCGCTGTTGTACCCGGCTTATCACCAGGCCCAGCCAGCGCCCCTGCAGCTGCAGGGGCGGCCGCGGCTGGTGCTGGGCACCGGCGGCAATGGCGCCAACAACCATCTGGCCCTGCTCCAGCAGCTGCTGCCGCTGGGCGATCAGCTGGAGGTGGTGGCCCTCTGCGGAAAGAGGGCGGCGGTGCGCGAGGCGATCGAGGCCTGGGCTGCTGAGCATCCGCAGCTGCCGGTGCAGGCGCTGGGCTTCCAGGGGCCGGAGGCCATGGTGGAGCTATACCGCAGCGCCTGGGCGATGGTGGCCCGTCCGGGGGCCCGCACCGCCACCGAAGCGCTGCTGCTGGGCTGCCCGCTGATCTTCAACGTGATTGGCAGCACCATGCCCCAGGAGCTGCTGGCACGGCGCTATTTCCAAGACCGCGGCCTGGAAACGGTGATCCGCCGGCCG
>VGPQ01000502.1 GCA_016882555.1 Cyanobacteria bacterium M_surface_7_m2_040 | reverse complement strand
CTGGCCCGAGTTGGTGAGCACCGCCCGGGCCCGGCCGCCTCGCGCGCGCAGCCGCTCGGCGCACAGATCGACGCAGGCGGCCCGCACCAGCGAGGTGGTGAAGGTGCCGGCGCACACGGCGCCCTCAGGCGCCAGCAGCAGCGACAGGTCGGGGTTGCCCGAGGCCTTGAGCCCGGCGGTGATGCCAGCGGCCCTGAAGCCCGCGGGCGCTGTGATGCCGCCTGAAATCAAGCGCCAGGGGGAGGGGAGCGCGCTGGGCATCAGGGCTTGAACAGCGGTGCAGGCAAGGGCGAAGACTGCGGCGGAGAAGACTGCGGAGAAGTCAGCGGCGAAGTGGCCGGGCGGCCCGCCGGTTCGAGGAAGCCCTGCAGGCCGCGCAGCAAGGCATTGCTGCGGGCCATCAGCTGGGCGAATTCCTGCAACGACGCCTTCAGCTCAGGGTTGAGCTCGGTGACGGTGCGCTCCACCGCATTGCTGGTGCGACTGGCGGCGCGGCCGGTCTCATCAAAGGTGCGCAGGGTGCTGCGCAGTTCGGCAGTGGTGGGCGGAATCTCACGCTGGATCGTGCCGGCCAGGGCATTGCTGCTGGCCATCACCCCCTGCACACCCTTGAGGGCTGCCGGCAGTTCCTTGTCGGCGATCCGCTGGGTGGAACGCAGCAGGCCATTGAGCTCCTTGCGGGTGATTTCAGCACCACTGATCAGCTCCTCAAGGCCTGATGCACGGGTGTAGGCCACCTGAAACTCCTGCGGCACCCGGGCTGGGTTGATCGGGGCCGCGATCAGATCCACGGCGCTCTGCGACAGCAGGCTGTCAGGGCTGATGCGGGCGGTGCTGCGCGGGCTGATCCAGGCGCGGTAGCGGTCGGGAATGCGCAGCAGCAGGGTGACCCGGCCATCGGGGAGCAGGTTGATGCGCTCCAGCACGCCCACCCGCAACCCCGAGAGCCGCACCGGGGTGCCCACACTCAGGCCCATGCTCGTGGGGGCCACCACACGCACATGAAACTGGCGCTCGAACCAGCCCTGCTGGGCCACAAACAACGCCAACACCGCCAGCAACAGCCCGCCGCCGCTCAGGCCAAACAGCAGCGATGAGCGGCGGTACGCCGTGAGCTGCGGCTGGGGAACGTGAAACTCGGAATCGATCACCGCTCAGGCGTCTGCCTCCAACTGAATTGTGTGCCAGCCCACCTCAGGCGGCAACGGCTCCTGCCCTTGAGGCCAGAGCAGCAGCCAGCGCGAGCACCCGAGCGCACGCTCCAGCAAGGCCACGATGTGCTCGGGCCCCAGCAGAGGCCGCGCAAACCAACCGGGTTCGATCAACAACCACTCAGGCTCCATCAGCACTGCCCGCAACAAGACCGCACAGGCCAGCACGGCCGGCGGCAGATCGCCAGGGCGGCTGGCCAACAGGTGGCGCAGATCCCGTTCTGACCACCCGAACAAGTCGCGGTAGCGACCAGCGCGACGAACCACTTCAGCCCACCCGATCGAACGCCGCCAGGCCAGCGGCACCCAGATGTTCTCCAGGATCGAGACGTTCTCCAAGAACGGCGCCGAGGCATCGAGATAGGCGGTGCGAAACGGCTGGGCGTTCCAA
>VGPQ01000501.1 GCA_016882555.1 Cyanobacteria bacterium M_surface_7_m2_040 | reverse complement strand
GTTCAACGGTGTCGGTGTAGCAGCTCTCCACGATGGCGCGCACCGCCTCGTCGACCTTGGTGGCCATGGCGTCGGAGCCATCGCTGCGGGTCATCAGATCGCGGCCCAGGAACACCTCTTGGTTGCCTGCTTCGAGTGAGAACTGACCGATACCGCTCATGCCGAAGCGGGTCACCATCTGCCTTGCGATCGAGGCCACCTGCTGAATGTCGCCGCCGGCACCGGTGGTGACTTCTTCGTGGCCGAAGACCACCTCTTCAGCAGCGCGGCCGCCCAGGGCACCCATGATGCGGGCGCGCAGCTGGGCACGGCTCACCAGCATCTGCTCTTCATCGGGGGAGAACCAGGTCAGACCCTGGGCCTGTCCGCGCGGGATCAGGGTGACCTTCTGCACCGGATCGTGCGCTTTGACCAGGGTCCCCACCAGGGCATGACCCACCTCGTGGTAAGCGATCAATCGCTTGCTGCGGCCATCGGTGAGCGGTTTGCCCTCCATGCCGGCGATGACGCGATCAACAGCGTCGTCGATCTCGGCCAAGCTTGTGGCCTCCTTGCGGCGGCGGGCCGTGAGGATCGCCGCCTCGTTGAGCAGGTTGGCCAGATCAGCGCCGGAGAAGCCGGGGGTGCGGCGCGCGATCGCTTCGAGGCTGACGTCATCAGCCAGTTTCTTGTTGCGGCTGTGCACCTTGAGGATCGAGAGGCGGCCTTTGATGTCGGGCACATCGACCTGCACCTGACGGTCGAAACGGCCCGGACGCATCAGGGCCGAATCGAGCACATCGGCGCGGTTGGTGGCGGCAATGATGATGATGCCGCTGTTGCCCTCAAAGCCGTCCATTTCGGTCAGCAGCTGGTTGAGGGTCTGCTCGCGCTCGTCGTTGCCGCCGCCGATGCCGGCGCCGCGCTGACGGCCTACCGCATCGATCTCGTCAATGAAGATCAGACAGGGGCTGTTCTCCTTGGCGCGCTTGAACAGATCGCGAACGCGGCTGGCGCCCACGCCCACGAACATTTCAACGAATTCTGAGCCTGAGAGCGAGAAGAAGGGCACACCCGCTTCGCCGGCGATCGCTTTGGCCAGAAGTGTCTTACCGGTGCCAGGAGGGCCCACCAGCAGCACGCCTTTGGGGATCTTGGCCCCGATCGACGTGAAGCGCTCGGGCGTCTTCAGGAAGGTCACAACCTCTTCGAGGTCCTGCTTGGCTTCATCCACACCAGCCACGTCGTCAAATTTGACGCCGGTTTCCGCTTCCATCAGAAAACGGGCCTTGGTCTTGCCGAACTGCATGGCCTGGCCGGGGCCGCCGGGCATGCCATTGCCGCGGCGAGCCAGGAACACCAGAGAGCCGATCAGCAGCAGTGGGAACAGCAGGTTGCCGAGGATGCCGAGAACAGGCGGGGCCTGCTTGGGCGGGTGAATGTCAAAGCTGATGCCTTGATCCTTGAGCTTGTTGACCAGCTCTGGAGCCACGCCGGGCAGGTCGACCCGCAGGCGCTGCACACGGTTGTCAAGGTCAGGGTCAACGGCCTCGATCACCGCAGTGCGGCCGCCATCAAAGATGTCAACGGCCGTCACCCTGCCAGCGTCCACATAGTCGAGGA
>VGPQ01000500.1 GCA_016882555.1 Cyanobacteria bacterium M_surface_7_m2_040 | reverse complement strand
GGCGTTGCACCCCAGCGAGCAGATTCTCGATCAGTTCGTGCCCTTTTCGCTCGATGCCACCCCGGGTGAGGCAGCCTCCCCGGTGCTCGAGCCGACCGACACCGGGCTGCATGAGCGCCTCTATCAGAGCGCCACATCCCGTTGGCGCCGCCTCGGCCGCGGATCGGAGGCCTTCCATGAGATGGAGGAAGGGTTGCTTGGCGAATCAGGCCTCAATGCTTCGGGTGCCGGGGTGTGGGCCAGCGGCCGCAACGAGTCGGGTGCCGGCCTCATCGCCCGCCAACGCTCCTTCTGGCTGGTGGCCGATGCCGAATTGATCGTGTATGGCGCCACAGATCCTTCCGCCAGGCTGAGCATCGGCGGTGAGGAGGTGCCCCTGTCTGCCGATGGCACCTTCCGGATTCAGGTGCCCTTCCGCGATGGCGAGCAGATCTACCCGATCGAAGCCGTCGCCGCCGACGGTGAGCAAAAGCGCCACATCACCCTGGCCTTCAACCGCAGCACGCCGGAAGACAACAGCAATCCAGCCGACCAGGCTCAGCTGGAGTGGTTCTGAAGACCATGGATGCCAAACGCGCGATCGTGGCCTTCACCCCCCTGGCCGGAGCCCTGGTGCTGCCGTTGGTGGTGCCGGTGCTGATGAGCCGGGTGAGCCTTACAGCCAGCCTGCTGGCCGCCGTGATCGGCGCCACAGCCTGGTTTGTGCTGATGCTGCGCAGCGCTGAAATGCCCGGCCACCACTGAGCTCAACGGGCTGTGGGAAGGCTTGCTGCAAGCCCGTCACTCACGCCCCACGATGCGCACAGCCTTTGGCGACGCCCTTGTGAAGCTGCGCCCAGGTCTCCAGCGGCTGCGCGGCGCTCGAGCAGTCAGCCGCTGGTTGTCGCTTGTGGCCGCCTCCATGCTGGCGGGGTGCAGTGCCCAGGCTGGCATCGAAGGCCAGGCCAACAAGCCGCTACCCCTACCGGCAGGCATCGAGATCGCCTTCAACCACCGCTCTGGCGGGCGCTACCGCAGTCCGATCAATGGCGAATGGCGTCGCGGCGATGACCTCGAGGCCTTCGTGCTGGAGAGCATCGAAGGCGCCCAGCATCAGGTGCTGGTGGCCGTGCAGGAGCTGTCGCTGCCCAGGGTGGCCGACGCCTTGATGCGCAAACACCGGCAAGGCCTCGATGTGCGGGTGGTGCTGGAGAACACCTACAGCCGCCCCTGGAGCCTGCAGCACGACGCTGATCTGAGCCCTCACCTGCGGCGCCGCAACCAGCAGCTGCGGCAACTGGGCTGGGGTGATGCCGTGCTGATGCTGCAACGGGCCGGCGTGCCGATGCTCGACGACACCGCCGATGGCAGTGCCGGCAGCGGCCTGATGCACCACAAATTCATGCTGATCGATGGCCGCACCGTGGTCACCGGCTCGGCCAACTTCACGCCCTCGTGCATTCACGGCGATCCCGACGATGCGCGCACCAGGGGCAATGTGAACCACCTGCTGCGGCTGCACAGCCCAGCATTGGCCAAGCTTTTTGCTGCCGAATTCCAGCGCATGTGGGGTGATGGCCCCGGTGGTCAGCCCGACAGCCGCTTCGGGCGCGGCAAACAATCGGGG
>VGPQ01000499.1 GCA_016882555.1 Cyanobacteria bacterium M_surface_7_m2_040 | reverse complement strand
TGCGGAAATCAAAGGTCGACAGGATCTGCTCGGTCAGATCGAGGATCCGCAGGATCTCATCACTGATCTGATCCGGCAGGCAGAACACGTGGGCATCGTCCTGGGTGAAGCCGCGCACGCGCATCAACCCGTGCATGACGCCGGGGCGCTCGTAGCGGTACACCGTGCCCAGCTCGGCCCAGCGAATCGGCAGTTCCCGGTAGCTGCGCAGGGTGCTGGCGTAGGTCAGCACATGAAAGGGGCAGTTCATCGGCTTGAGCTGGTACTCGCGCTCGTCGACCTGCATGGGGCCAAACATCGACTCGCTGTAGAAGTCGAGGTGGCCCGAGGTCTTCCACAGGCCGATGTCAGCCACGTGGGGGGTGTAGAGCAGCTCATAGCCAGCCGCAAAATGCAGCTCGCGCCACAGGTTTTCGATCAGCAGGCGCATGCGGGCGCCCCTGGGGTGCCAGAACACCAGGCCGGCGCCGGCCTCGTCTTCGATCGAGAACAGGTCGAGATCGCTGCCCAGGCGGCGATGGTCCCGGCGCAGGGCCTCGGCCTTGCGGCGCTGGTGTTCGGCCAGCTGCTCGGGGGTCTCCCAGGCCGTGCCGTAGATGCGCTGCAGCTGGGCCTTGGTCTCATCGCCGCGCCAGTAGGCGCCGGCGACACTCTCCAGTTCAAACGCCTTCGGGTTGAGCTCGCTGGTGTTGGCCACATGGGGCCCGGCACACAGGTCCCACCACTGCTCGCCCAGGGTGTAGAGGGTGATGGGCCCAGAGATGCCCGCCAGGATCTCGAGCTTGTAGGGCTCGTTCTGGGCCTTGATGCGGCGTTCAGCCTCGGCGCGGCTCACCTCAAGGCGCTCGAGCGGCAGCTTCTTGTTGATGATCTTGATCATCTCTTTCTTGATCGCCTTGAGGTCGGCCTCGGTGAAGGGGTCCGGGCTGTCGAAGTCGTAGTAGAAGCCGCTCTCGGTCCAGGGGCCGATCGTGACCTGGGCCTTGGGAAACAGGCTCTGCACCGCCATCGCCATCACATGGCTCATCGAATGGCGGATGCGCAGCAGCTGCTCGCTCTCGCTGGTCTTAGGCAGCTGGATGGCCTCTACCACTGGGCTGGTGCCGGTGCGGGTCTGCGCGCCATGGGCCGAAACGGCGGGGGCCATGGAAGGGGCAGACACGGCGGCGATGCGGCAAGGATTGATCCTAGGGGGCCCCTTCAGGCCCAGCGGCCCGCCTACGGTTGGTGGCATGGAGGACCCTGTCAACAGCCAACAGGCGGGCGAGCTGCTCGATGGGTTGCTGGGCTCGCTGCTGAGCGATTTCCGCTTCTGGTTTGAACGCGGCCAGGTGCTGCTCGCCCACTGCCCCGATCAGGTGATGGCGGCCGAGGCTCGGCTGGCCCTGGCCGAGCAGCTCACCCAGGCCAACCTGGAGTTGGCTGCCGCCTCAAGCCTGAGGCAGGCCGCGCCGACACCGATGGCCCTGGACATGGGCACCCTGGCCCCCTGGCACAAACTGGTGCTGGAGGTGTGGGGGCTCTCGGCGCGCATGCGCATGGCCCAGGTGCCGATGCCCGAGCTGCCGCCGCTACCGCCGCTGCCGGGGCTCGATCTGAACTGACCT
>VGPQ01000498.1 GCA_016882555.1 Cyanobacteria bacterium M_surface_7_m2_040 | reverse complement strand
CTCCTGGGCCACTGGCTGTGGTTGCGGCAGCAGGGATGGCAACTGCCGACCGAGTGCTTCAAGCCGTTCGCGGCTGCGGGCATCGAATCCCATCTCAGCGGCAACCGAGGGAGTCGCGGGTGTTCCGGCCGGTCACCGGGTTGGTGCCCGTGGCCGCTGCACAAAGGGTTTTCAGGGCATCACCACGCAAGGGCACGTTGGTGAAATCCGCTCCCGTGATCGTCACGTTGCTGAACTTGGTGTTGAAGGCAAAGGCGTCTTCAAGGACCGCATGGGTGAGATCGGTTCCATCGAAGACCGCCGAATCGAGGGTTGCCTCGCGCAGGTTGGTGTCGCTGAGATCCGCATCCTGCAGCTTGGCGCCAAACAATGAGGCCCCCTGCAGGTCAGAGCCGGCAAAGCTGGCTTCCCGCAGGTTGGCCAGGCTGAAGGTGGCGCCGCGCAGATCCTGATGGCTGTAGTCAGCGCCGATCAACACCTGCTTGGCGACATCCACCGCCGCCATCGCCGCGGCAGGACAGGCCGATAGCCCCATCAAGGCCACCAGCAGAGCCAGCACTGCGCCTGCCAGCCCGCGCATCGGTCGGCGGATCAGCCTGAGGATCAATCTGCGATTTAGCGGCAGCCGCCCACTCTTCAGCCTGCTCACCATCGCTCATCCCCAACTGCGGGAACCCTAGGAACAGAACGCATGAAATCCATGGTGGCGTGGTCGCTGGCGGCAGGTTGGGCCGAGCAACGGGCGCTGAGGCTGCTGCAGCAGCAGGGCTGGCAGTTGCTCAGCCGCAACTGGCGCTGCCGCTGGGGCGAGCTTGATCTCGTGCTGGCCAAGCCGCAACGGCTGCTGGTGGTCGAGGTCAAGGGACGGGCGAGCGCCGGGCCGGATGGCTGTGGCGTCGGTGCCCTGCGCCGGCCGAAGCGCAGGCGTCTGCAACGCAGTTTTCTCTGCTGGCTGGTGGACCATCCCGGCCATGCCGATGCCAGGGTCGAACTCGTGGCGGCCTTGGTCTGCTTGCCACCCAGACGGCAACCCGTGCGCTGGATTTCGCTCAGCGACTGGGGCTGACCGGATCGCTGTAGGTCACGCGGCAGAGGTAGTGGTAGTTGCCCGTGCCGACTTCCACTTCGTCGCAGTCGGTGGCGGTGACCTGCCCCCCAGGCGGAACCGACTGCATCGCCACAGCGATGGCCGCTGCCTTGTTCCAGATGGATTCACCCACCGCCGTGCCGGCCCGGGCTGCTGTGGGAACCAGCACGAGCATCAGAAGCATAAGCAGCCGTGTTGCCATCGCTGGGCCGAGCGCTAGACCAGTTCTTCTCTAGCGCCGCTGCGCCCGTTCGAGCCATTGAGCAAGCCCTTTGACCATCACCATGCCCGCAAACGCTTCGGACAGCACTGGTTGAAGGATCGCGACGTGCTGCGGCAGATCCTCATTGCGGCTGACCTGGGTCAGGAGGATGTGGTGCTGGAGGTGGGCCCTGGTCGCGGTGCCCTGACCGAATTGCTGCTCAACTCTCCGGTGGCTGCGGTACAAGCCGTCGAGCTCGACCGCGATCTGGTGGCGGGGCTCAGCGAACGCTTCGCCCATGATCCACGCTTTTCGCTGCTCAGC
>VGPQ01000497.1 GCA_016882555.1 Cyanobacteria bacterium M_surface_7_m2_040 | reverse complement strand
GCCGCTGCGCGCGTTGGCGGGGCCGTGATCGTGTGGCAGCACGCACCCGGCGAGCCAGCCCTGGCCCAGGCGATCTGGCGGCTGCTGGGCCCCCGGCTGCGGGGCGCCGATGCGGCAGCCGATCCGCTTGTGGGCATGCGCGCAGCCATGGCACGGCTGGCCGTGCGCGATGCGGCCGAGCAGCTGGCCGGTCTGCTCCAGGATCTGGCCCCACGAACCTGAACCGATGCCCCCGCTGCTCACAGCCTTTGCCCTCACCTGGCTGCTGGCGCTGCTGTGGCTGCTGCTGATCACACGGCTGCTGGGGCAGCTGGCCAGGCACGATCTTGAGGCCTACGCAAGGCTGGGCAGCCCAGTGATGCGCTGGCTGTGGTGGAGCTGGCCTGATCCGAAGCCCAGCGCAGCACCGTTTCTCTCGCTCACGGCGTTGGCACAGCGGCGCCTTGAACTGCAGACCCTCTACACACCCAGCGAGATCGGCTCAATGTTGCAGCTGGGACGTTGGATCCTCTTCAACCGCCCGCGCCTGAGCGTGACCCCGACCGCCCGCCGGCTGCAGAGCCAGCTGCGGCTCTGCGCCATCGGCTTTGGCCTGGGCCTGGCTGCGGTGGTGCTGGTGGGCGTAGGGGGCTGAGTGCAGTCCCAGTGGACCCACCAGGCCTCTTGCCACCCCTCACCGCCCGCCGGCAGAGCCAAGCGATCGACACTAAAGTAAGAATTCCTTACCCCGACCAAGCATGGTCCTGGCCAAGCGCACCAGCAAAAACCAGATCACCCTGCCCAAAGCCGTCGTGGAAGCCGCAGGCCTCGCCGACTACTACGACGTCAGCGCCGAAGCTGGCCGCATTGTGATGACGCCGGTGAGGCTCCAGCAGGCCGAGGCGGTGCGCGCCAAGCTGGCCGCCCTGGGCATCAAAGAAAGTGACGTTGAAGCCGCAGTGCGCTGGGCACGGCAGGCATGAGCCTTTGCCGCGTCGTTCTCGACACCAACGTGCTGCTGTCAGCACTGCTGTTTGAGCAGGGCCAGCTGAGCTGGTTGCGGCGCCGCTGGCTGGCGCGCCAGGTTGTTCCGGTGCTCTGCAAAGCCACAGCCGATGAACTCATCCGCGTGTTGGCCTATCCAAAGTTCAAACTCACAGCCAGCGAGATCACCGCGCTGCTCGACGAGCTTCTGCCGTGCTGCGAAACCTGGACAGGAGCGGTTCCCGCCAACGCCACGCTTGAGGTTCGTGATCCAGCCGATCAGATCGTTCTCGACCTCGCGGTAGCTGCTGGCGTGACCGCCCTCATCAGCGGCGATCGGGATCTCCTGGCCTTGCAACGCCAGCTCACCAGCCCGGTCATCCTCTCGCCGGCCGAGTTCGCCCGGTGGCTGGACAGTCCCGCTCAGCCATGAGAGCCCGCAGCAACCTGCGGTTGCCGCGCCGACTCTGCAGGCCGATGCGCAGCCAGCGTTCATCGAGACCATCAAAACTGCGGCAGTCGCGCAGCAAGATGCGGTGGCGCTGCTCCAGGCTCTGGCGCAGGGGCACCAGAGAGACCTCACCGCGCACCAGCAGGTAATTGACGGCGCTGGGCAGCGGCGTGAGCACCCCCCAGGGGCCGCGCAGCCCAG
>VGPQ01000496.1 GCA_016882555.1 Cyanobacteria bacterium M_surface_7_m2_040 | reverse complement strand
GCAACGCCGCTGGCGCGGCAACAGCGGTCTTAAGCGCCACATCTGGCAAGGCCAGAACAGGTGGCTGGGGGACTTTGGACCGCAGGCTCACGTCGCTCAAATCTGAATTTCGAGCAGTCCCACTTCTCCCATGGATGTGGGCTATGGCTCTACCAAAGCCCGGTCATTCCCTTAGGAGTGATCGGGCTTTTTGATTGCTTGGTGTACAGGCTGTGGCAGTGCTGTCTTGACCCGGTTGCAGCCGCGATCGATCCAAGGATCTGGTCAGGTCCGAGCGGCTGGGATGAGCCCGCTGTTGCCGCGCCAGCGGCGTTGCGGGCGACCCCAGCCGCTCGGACCCTGCAACGTCAGAACGGCACTTCCTCCTCAGAGGGTTCACCGCTGAAGCCGCCGCCCATACCGCCGCCCCCGGTTTCGCTGTCGCGCTTGGAGCCCAGCAGCTCGAGGCGGTCGACGCGGACCACTGGCTTGCTGCGCTCTTCGCCGCTCGCGCGGTCAGTCCAGCGGTCGAGCTTGAAGCTGCCGATGATGCCCAGCAGGCTGCCCTTGCGGACGTAATCGGCGGCCACCTGGGCCTGCTTGCCCCAGATCTCGAGGTTGAACCAGTCGGGTTCGTCGTTGCCCGTGCGGCGGTTGACCGCCAGGGTCAGGTTGGCGACGACGCTGCCTGATTCGAAGTAGCGCACTTCGGGGTCGCGGCCGGCGCGGCCAACGAGGGTGATTGAGTTGACGCCCATGGCGTGTCTCCTGTTGCTGTGATGGAACTCATGATGCGGCACCTGGCCAGGCCAACGGCTGGAGGGGGCCACAGTTGAGCAATGCCACCGTTTGGGCGACCTGTAACACCCCTCTATGATTCAAGCCTTGCAGCCCAGGGCGTTTCGTGTTCTTTCGACGGTTCCAGTTTTCGCGTGATATCGGCATTGACCTGGGCACCGCCAACACCTTGATGTACGTGTCGGGCAAGGGCATCGTGCTTCAGGAGCCGTCGGTGGTGGCCATCGACATGGAGCGCAACATCCCATTGGCGGTGGGGGCTGAGGCCAAGATGATGCTGGGCCGCACCCCGGGCACGATCCGTGCCGTGCGCCCGCTGCGCGATGGCGTCATCGCCGACTTCGATGCTGCCGAGCAGATGATCAAGACCTTCATTCAGAAGGGCAACGATGGCCGCGGCCTGGTGGCGCGCCGCCTGGTGGTGGGCATCCCCAGCGGGGTCACCGGTGTGGAGCGCCGCGCCGTGCGCGAGGCCGGTCTGGCCGGGGCGCGTGAGGTGCATCTGATCGATGAACCCGTGGCGGCGGCCATCGGCGCCGGCCTGCCCGTCACCGAGCCCGTCGGCACGATGATCGTCGACATCGGTGGGGGCACCACCGAAGTGGCGGTGCTCAGCCTGGGCGGCACGGTGATCAGCGAGTCGGTGCGCGTCGCCGGCGATGAGCTCAGCGATGCCATCGGCACCTACCTCAAGAAGGTGCACAACCTGGTGGTGGGTGAGCGCACCGCCGAAGACATCAAGATCCGCATCGGCTCCGCGTTCCCGTCGGAAAGCCACGACGAGACCTCGATGGATGTGCGCGGTCTGCACCTGCTCTCCGGACTGCCGCGCACGGTCAACAT
>VGPQ01000495.1 GCA_016882555.1 Cyanobacteria bacterium M_surface_7_m2_040 | reverse complement strand
GCACACCTGGCTGCCCGATGCCCACGGCGAGGCCACGGCCCCGGTGCACATGCTGCTGGCCGGGATTCTGCTGAAGATGGGCGGCTACGCCCTGCTGCGCTTCAACTGCCAGCTGCTGCCCGATGCACACGCCCAATTTGCGCCGCTGCTGGTGGTGCTGGGGGTGGTGAACATCATCTACGCGGCGCTCACCTCCTTTGCCCAGCGCAACCTCAAACGCAAGATCGCCTACAGCTCGATCAGCCACATGGGCTTTGTGCTGATCGGCATCGGCAGCTTCAGCGCCCTGGGCTCCAGCGGGGCGATGCTGCAGATGATCAGCCACGGCCTGATCGGCGCCAGCCTGTTCTTTTTGGTGGGGGCCACCTACGACCGCACCCACACCCTGCAGCTCGATCAGATGGGCGGCGTGGGCCAGAAGATGCGCAAGATGTTTGCCCTCTGGACCGTGTGCTCGCTGGCCTCGCTGGCCCTGCCGGGCATGAGCGGCTTTGTCAGCGAGCTGATGGTGTTTGTGGGCTTCGCCACCGACGATGCCTACACCCTGCCCTTCCGCATCGTGATCGACGGGCTGGCGGCGGTGGGGGTGATCCTGACCCCCGTGTATCTGCTGTCGATGCTGCGCGAGATCTTCTTCGGCAAGGAGAACGTGGAGCTGGCCTCCCACAGCGAACTGGTGGACGCCGAACCGCGCGAGATATACGTGATCGGCGCCCTGCTGGTGCCGATCATCGGCATCGGCCTGTACCCCCGGTTGATGACCGACACCTACCGGGCCTCCATGGAAGCCCTGGTGGCCCGCGACGAGAGCGCCATGAAGGCGCTGACCGCCCCCTCTGGTGGCGCCCTGATCCGCCAGCAGCCCCTGCGCTCGCCGCTGCTGCCCTCGGCCTAGTGCCTCTGGCCTTCTGTGGACACCACAGGTAGCGTGTGGGCGTTGGTGCCGATGAGCCCCTTGGTCCACAGCCGCGAGCGCCATGGCTGAAGCAGGAGCCCGGCTGGCGATCCGAATGCTGCAGGATGCGGCCGAGCGCGGCGAGATCGATCCCTGGGACGTCGACGTGATCGCCGTGGTCGACGGCTTTCTCGACCAGCTGCGCAGCCGCATCAGCGCGCCGGTGCTGGACCGCAGCAACGGCACGGGCGGCAGCTACGAGCACGACCTGGCCGAGACCAGCGAAGCCTTTCTGGCCGCCTCGGTGCTGGTGGGCCTCAAGGCCGAGGTGCTGGAGGCGGCCACCTTCCCACCGCCAGACGCCCTCGATGAGGGCGACGCCTTTGACTTCGATGCCGATGGCCAGGGCTGGCTGATGAGCCCGGGCTTCACCCTGCCCAGCCGGCCCGAGCGCCACCTCTGGCGCCGGCCGGTGGCCCCGCCGCCGCTGCAGCGGCCGGTGACCCTGGGGGAGCTGATCCGCCAGCTCGAAGACATCGCCGAACGCATCGACAACGAAGAACTGCGCAGCCGCAGCCGTCACCGGCCCAAGCGCTACAGCGAACGGGCCGCGATCGCCCAGGTGGCGGCCCTGGCGCACCGCGAAAAACTGCCCGAAACCACCGCCGCCCTCAGCCGCTTCCTGCTCGAGTGGGAGCAGGCCAGCGACTGGGCCGGATTTGATGA
>VGPQ01000494.1 GCA_016882555.1 Cyanobacteria bacterium M_surface_7_m2_040 | reverse complement strand
CCTTTTTGATCGACATCAACATGGGCTGCCCGGTCAAAAAGATCGCCAAAAAAGGCGGCGGTAGCGGCCTGATCAACGACCCCGAGCTGGCAGCACGCATCGTCGAGACCGTGGCTGCCGCGGTGCAGATTCCGGTCACGGTCAAGACGCGCCTGGGCTGGTGCGATGGCAGCAGCGCCGTGAGCTGGTGCCGGCGGCTCGAGGATGCCGGCGCCCAGCTGCTGACCCTGCACGGCCGCACCCGCGAGCAGGGCTTCAAGGGCCGCGCCGACTGGAACGCCATCGCCGCGGTCAAAGCAGCGTTGACCATCCCGGTGATTGCCAACGGCGACATCAACACACCCGACGACGCCATCGCCTGCCTGCAACGCACCGGCGCCGACGGCGTCATGGTGGGCCGGGGCACCATGGGCGCCCCCTGGCTGGTGGGCCAGATCGCCGCGTCCCTGGCCGGCCGCCCCGTGCCGCCCACGCCAACTGCAGCTCAAAAACTGGCGCTGGCCCGCTGGCAGCTGCAGGCCCTGGTGGCCGAGCGGGGCGACCACGGCCTGTTGATCGCCCGCAAGCATCTGGGCTGGCTGTGCGTTGGCTTTGCTGGCGCCCCCCAGCTGCGCCACGCCCTGATGCGGGCCCCGACGCCGGCCGCGGCGCTGGCGCTGCTGGATGGGGCTCAAGCAGGTGCGATCAGCCGCAATCCAGGGAAAGCCTGCCTGTAACGCCGCACATCGCGGGTCAGAAGGCTCACCCGTTCGATCACGGCATGGGCACCGATCAGAAAATCGGGAAGGATGGCCGATCGGGTCCCGCCGCGCTGGCGGTAGTCGGCATTGACCCTGGCCGCGAGGAAAGCCGCTTCCCGGGGCAACGCTCGGTAGTCGTAGAGATGGCGGGGCAACACGGCATTGACATCCTCAATGCGCTCGTAGGCAAAAGCGACCTCGCCATAAATCAAGGGGTTGATCAACACGCGACCGTTGCTGAAAGCCGTAGTCAGTTGTTCAGCGCTCCAGGCCTGCCACTGGGGATCGGCGGTGATGACATCGAGCAGCACACATGAATCGACGAGCACAGCCGTCATCACACCGCTGCATCACCCCGGGACGTCCCTCGTGCCAGAGCCAAAATCGCATCGGTGCTGAGGCCACTGCGGCTTGGCCTGGCGCGCAACAGAGCCAGGGCTTCAGCGCCGCGCTGCTGCCCGGAAGGGTCAACCTTCTCCAGCAGTACCTGACCGTCGACCAGGCGAAACACAACCTCGCAACTGGGGCTGAGACCGGCCTGCTCACGAATGGCCTGAGGAATCGTGACCTGCCCCTTGGAGGTGATGCGCACCGCAGACCTGTCAGCGACCGTAAGAATCTTACCGGCCAGGACCTAGGGCAACACCTGCGGCCAACCCTGGCGCACCAGCAGCAGCGAGAAGTAGGGCTGCTCGCTGGCCGGCACCTGGGCCGCCGGCGCCAGCAGCTGCTCGGGCCAGCCCACGCGCTGGGCAAACAGGGCCTGATCGAGCAGGCCGCGCTGCTCCAGCAGCGGCCGCACCCAGCTCCAGCGGTGGCCCAGCTTGAGCAGGGCCAGGGTGGTCTGGGCACCAGTCTCGGCAGCGCCACCAGCACCCGTGCCGGCCG
>VGPQ01000493.1 GCA_016882555.1 Cyanobacteria bacterium M_surface_7_m2_040 | reverse complement strand
ACCCGAAGGTCGCGAGTTCAAATCTCGCCCCCGCCACCAACGCCTCAAAGCCCTGGTAGTTCTGCTGCCGGGGCTTTTTGTTGCAAGGCTGGTTGTTCAGCAGGTCTGGTTGTTCAGCAAGCCTGTCGCTTGGTCGCCGGGCTGTTGGCAGCCTGCTCAACGGTTTGCTGCTCAGCCTGGTTCCCTGGTCACCTTGCCTTGTTCCTGATCACCCTGCCGTGCCCATGAGCGTCCCTGGCCCTGCGGGTGTTGATGCCGATGCCATCGTCGTGGGCTCGGGTGCCACCGGCGGCGTGGCGGCCATGGTGCTGGCCGAGGCGGGGCTCGAGGTGCTGGTGCTGGAGGCCGGCCCCCAGCTCGACCCGCGCCGCGCCTTCGGCTCCGAACCGGCCAACAGCCTGCGGCGCCTGGCCAACCTGAGCAGCGGCCGGCAGCGCCTGCAGCGGCACCACCCGGGGTTCTGGAAGCACAACCCGGCGCTGTTCGTCGACGAGTGGCAGAACCCCTATAGCACCCCCGACGATGCACCCTTTCTCTGGAGCCGGGGGCGGCAGGTGGGAGGCAAGAGCCTCACCTGGGGGGGCATCACCCTGCGCCTCTCCGACTACGAATTCAAAGCCGGCGAGCGCGATGGCAGCGGCCTCAACTGGCCAATCGGCGGCAGCGATCTGGCGCCCTACTACGAACGGCTGGAGCGCCTGCTGGCGGTGCATGGCCAGGCCGACGGTCTGCCGCAGCTGCCCGACGGCTGCTACCAGCCGCCGCTGCCGTTGACGCCGGGTGAGCAGCGGCTGCAGGCCGCCATCGCCGCCGAGCTGGACCTGCCGCTGATCCATTCGCGCGGCTTTGCCCTGCCCAAGGGCGAGGGCTGGCCGATGCACAGCAGCCCCGGGAGCACCCTGGCCCGGGCTCTGGCCACGGGGCGGGCCCGCGTGCGCGCCGGTGCGGTGGCCAGCCATGTGCTGATCGACAACGGCCTGGCCCAGGGGGTGGCCTGGATCGATGCCGCCAGCGGTGAGCTGAAGCACAGCCACGCTCCCCTGGTGGTGCTCTGCGCTTCCACGATCGAGAGCGTGCGCCTGCTGCTGCACTCCAGCGACGAGTGCCGCCCGGGTGGGCTGGTGGACCGCTCCGGCAGCCTCGGTCGCTACCTGATGGACCACATCTCGAGCAGCCGTTTCTTTGCGCTGCCGGCGGTGGAGCCCCCCGAGGGTCCTGTGGAGCTGTCGGGGGCGGGCAGCTGCTTCATCCCCAACACGGTCAACTTGCAGCCGCACCGGCGTGAGGCGTTCAGCGGCGGCTATGGCCTCTGGTGCGCCCTGCAGCGCTTTGATCCGCCGCGGCTGCTGCAGCGGCATCCCGATCAGGCGGTGGGGTTCCTGATCGGCCATGGGGAGGTGCTGCCGAATCCCGACAACCAGGTGTGTCTGAATGCTGGCCAGCGCGATGCCTGGGGCCTGCCCACAGCCCACATCAGCTGCCGCTGGGGCGCCAACGAACAAGCCATGGTCGAGCACATGCAGGCCCGCATGGCGGCGGCGGTGGCGGCGGCCGGGGGCACGATCCAGCCGCTGCAGGATCTGTTTGTGATGCCGTTGATCGAACCGCTGGTGAAGGGCAGCCTGGCG
>VGPQ01000492.1 GCA_016882555.1 Cyanobacteria bacterium M_surface_7_m2_040 | reverse complement strand
AGCCAGGTGATGGTGGTGATCGCCGTGCCGGCAGCCGGCGGCAGCCAGCGCCAGATGTCCACCCCGGTGGGACCGGTGGGCCCTTAATGGGGCGCGCTTCCGACGGGCCGCTGATGGCTCCTGTGGCCAGGGCCCTGGAGGCTTCAGGTGGCGAGCAGTGATTCCTGCTGCTTGACCAGCTCGAAGAATTCAGCCTTGAGGCTGGGGTCGTGGCGGAAATCGCCGCGCACCACCGAGTTCACCATGCTGGTCTGGGGTTCCTTCACGCCACGCCACTTCATGCAGTAGTGCTGGGCCTTGACCAGGATTGCCAGCCCCTGGGGCTCACACAGGCGCTCAATCTCGTCGGCAAGGATCATCACCGCCTCCTCCTGGATGTGTGGGCGTGAGAACACCCAATCGGCCACCCTGGAAAACTTCGACAGGCCGATCACGCGGTCACCCGGCTTGATCCCGATCCAGCAGTTGCCCAGGATCGGCACCAGGTGGTGCGAGCAGGCGGAGCGCACCGAAATCGGCCCCACGGTGTAGATCTCATCGAGCTTCTTGACGTTGGGGAAGCTGGCGATCTTGGGCTGCTGGTGATAGCGACCCTTGAACACCTCATGCAGGTACATGCGGGCCACCCGCTCGGCCGTTTCCTCGGTGTTGTGATCGTTGTCAATGTCGATCACCAAGCTGCGCAGCAGGTCACGCACCTTGCCGGTGACTTCGATCTCCAGCTGCTCCAGCTCGCCCTCGAGCAGGTGCTCGGCGATGTTGTCGTTGGCGAAGAACGGCGCTCCCGCCAGCTCCAGCCGCTGACGGATGCGCAGGCTCACCGGCGCCGGCACGGAGCTGGGCACGGCGCTCCCTCGCACCGGACCGGTCGGCAGGCTGGGGGGGAGAGTCGAGGTCATGGGAGTCAAAAGGCGCCTGCGGCAGGCATCAGGGTCAGGTCTTCCAGCACCTGATTGGCAGGCTGTTGAGCCAGGTGCAGCACAGCACGTGCGACCTGGTGGGGATTAAGCATGGCACGGCGATCAAAACAACTGTCGACCGATTCGCTATCCCAGAGGGGGGTGTTCACCGAACCCAGGGTGAGGGTGCTCACGCGAATGCCATGGGAGCGCTCCTCTTCGGCCAGACAGCGGCTGAAGCTGGCCAGGGCGGCCTTGCTGACGCAATAGGCCCCCCACTGCGGAAAGGCATTGCGGGCGGCATGGCTGCTCACGTTGATGATCTGGCCGCCACCGCGCTCGCGCAGCAGGGGCACCACCACCCGGCACACCTGAAACACGCTGGTGAGGTTGAGCTGCATCAGCCACTGCCACTGGGCCAGGGGCATGCTGCTCAGCGCGCCGGTGTAGGCCACACCGGCGTTGTTGATCAACAGCGCCGGCGCTTCATGGCGGCTGCACAGCTCCGTGAGGGGCTCCTCGATTGCCTCAGGACACGACAGGTCAATGGCTGCCGTCTCAACCCGGCGGCCAAGGCTGCGCAACTCGGCCGCCAGCTGCTCGAGTGGCTCGGCCGAACGGGCCAGCAGCAGCAGGTCATAGCCCGCCGCAGCCAGCACCCGGGCCGTGGCCGCGCCGATACCGCGGCTGGCCCCCGTGATCAGGACGGTGGTCATGGTCAGCTGCCCCGACTG
>VGPQ01000491.1 GCA_016882555.1 Cyanobacteria bacterium M_surface_7_m2_040 | reverse complement strand
GCTGGTAGATGTGGGCGACGATCCGCTCGCGCGGGCCCGGGTGGAAGCGGCCTACGACGCCGTGCTCATGGGGCGCCTCAAGGAGCGCCAGCAGGGCAAGGTGAGCACCGCCGCCCGCAGCGCCTCTGTGCGTGAGCAGAAGACGGCGACGCCCAAGGCAAGCGCCGATTCGGGAGTGTCCTCACTGCCCAAACTGCCCTCGCTGCCGCGGCCCCAGGGCCTGCCCCAGCTGAGCCTTCCCTCCCTGAGCCTCGAACAAGGGCGTGACACCTGGATCACAGCCGGCGCAGCGGGTGTGCTGCTGGCCCTGCTGTTGCTGGTGCCTGCTGCCAGCCCGGAGCTGCTTCTGTCGCTGGCCACCCTCGGCACCGTCACGATGTTGCAGCGCCGCAACCGCCGCTTCTGGCCGGCGGTGGGCTGGGCCTTTGGCCTGCTGGTTGCGGGCCTGCTGCTGGGCAGTCTGTTGGGCGGGGCGCTCTCGCAAGAGCTGCCGCTGGGGCTACCGCTCAACCCGGCTCAGGTGCAGAGCCTGCCCGCCCTGGTGCTGCTGGCGCTGGGGGCGTTGCTGATCGCCTGAGTCCTGTGTTCAGGCCGCTTCAGCAGTGAGCTCGGCGATCAGCTCCTGCAGCTCACCGCCGCCCACCTCGTAGACCTCATTGCAGAAGTGGCAGGTGAGCTCGGCCCTGCCGTCTTCATCGAGCATGGCGCTGAGCTCATCGCGGCCCAGCAGCTTGAGGGCGTTGACGCTGCGGCGGCGCGAACAGGGGCAGTGGAAGCTGATCTCCTGTTCGGCCGCACCACCTCTGCCGTCGAGGGGTTGGGGATCGAGATCGGGAAAGATGTCGATCAGCAGCTGGCGCAGGTTGCCGTCGCAGGCCGCCAGGCGCTGGCTGAAGCCGCTCACCTCGCGGCAACGCTCCTCAAGTAGGGCCACCAGGGCCGGCTCGTGGGCCGCCTTGGGCAGCACCTGCACCAGCACGCCGCCGCTGGTGCGCACCCCCTTGCTGTCGATCTGTTCCCCCACAAACACCGCCGACGGGGTCTGCTCGCTGTGCAGCAGGTAAGAGGCCACGTCATCACCGATGCCGCCGCTCACCAGCTCCACCGTGCTGCTGTAGGGCTCGCCCTCGCCCAGATCGCGCACCACGTGCAGATAACCGGTGCCCGCCGCCGCCTTGAAATCGAAATGGTGCAGACCATCGGCCTCGCTCACCAGATCGAGCTCCAGAGCCGGATTGCCCACATAGCCCCGCACCGTGCCATCGCGCCCCGCATCGACCATCAGGCCCTTGAGCGGGCCGTCGGAGGCGATGCGCAGGTTGACCCGGCCGTGGGCCACCTTCATCGAGCTGGCCAGCAGCAGGCCGGCGGTCATGGCGCGGCCCAGCAAGGCCGTGGTCAGGTACGACAAACCGTGGCGACGGCGGGCGTAGCGGCTGGCCACCGTGGTGCTAACCGCCACCAGACGGATGCCCCCCTGGGCAGCGGTGGCCCGCAGCAACCGATCGCTCATGCCACCTCCTGCGCTGGCTGCATCGTACGGAGGGTGCCGTTCTCCAGGCGCCAGCTGGGGCTGGCGATGCCAGCAAACAGCTCCGGTTCGTGGCTCACCACCAGCAGCGCCCGCTCGCGCGCCA
>VGPQ01000490.1 GCA_016882555.1 Cyanobacteria bacterium M_surface_7_m2_040 | reverse complement strand
CAGCTGCTGGCGCCGGAGCGCTGCTGGAGAGTTGTGGTCATGAGAACGAGAAAAGAGGTATGGAGGACGGAATCCCTGAGACGGTGAACCGTCGTTAACGACTGTAACGGAAGTTTGCGGATCGTGGGTCCTCTTCCGCGCTATCGCTCGATCGGCAGCCCTGATGGCGTCGATAAGCTCAGCCAATCAATGCGCGTCCTCTCCCGCTCCGGCAGGGTTGTCACCTGGAGCCCCAGCGTCACGCTGGTGCCCACGCGCCAGTGTTTCAACGCCTGCAGTTACTGCAGCTTTCGCGTGCCACTGGGGGCCGATGCCTGGCTCGGTGATCGCCAGGCCGAAGCCCAGCTGCAAGCCAGGCCCGGAGCGCTGGAGGTCTTGCTGCTGAGCGGCGAAGTGGCGCCTGCCGCGGCCAATCGCCGCGATTGGTTTGAACGCTTGCGGGCCCTGTCGCGTCTGGCTCTTGCCCGGGGGCGCCTGCCCCACACCAATGCCGGGCCGCTGCAGCGCGCCGAGATGGCCGCGCTGGCCCGTCTCAACCCATCGATGGGATTGATGCTCGAAGGCCTCGGTCCGGCCTACGGGCGCGACCACCGCCATGCCCCCAGCAAGGCCCTGCTGGCGCGGCTGGAGCAGCTGGAGCAGGCCGGCCGGCTGGGGATCCCCTTCACCACCGGCTTGTTGCTGCAGCGGGGGGAAACCCTCGCCCAGCGCCGTGAGGCGCTGGAACTGCTGGCGCTGTTGCAGCGGCAATGGGGTCACATCCAGGAGGTGATCCTGCAGCCCTGGCAGCCAGGGCCGGGAGCGCTTCAGCACCGCAGGGCGCCTGCCCAGGGGGGGCTTCAGGACCTGCTCGAGACCATCGCTGAGGCGCGGGCAATCCTGCCGCCGGAGGTGCATCTGCAGTTGCCGCCCAACCTTGTGCCCTTGGAGCATCTGGGCGAGGCGCTGGAGGCCGGAATTGACGATCTCGGTGGGATCGATGTGCACGATGTGATCAACCCCACCTGGCCCCAGCCCACCCCTGCTGCGCTGGCGGCGCGGTTGCAGCAACAGGGTTGGCTGCTGCAGCCGAGGCTGTGCGTGCATGAGGGCTGGATTGCGGGGCTGCCAGCAGCACTGCGCGCCCGGGTGGCGAGGCTGCAACAGGCCTTGGCGGCTGCATGGGATCGGCCCGATCAGCGCTCTCTCGAGGCTTGTTAGCGTCCAGGCCCTGAGGCAACGCGGAGAGCGTCGCGGTGACAGCACCAACCTCCGCAGCGGATGCGCCTTCAGCGATGGGCCTTGAGCAGCGGCTGCTGCTGGTGCGTCTGCCCTGCAATCCGATCTTTCCGGTGGGGCCGATCTACCTGGCTGACCACCTGCACAAACTGTTTCCGCAGTTGCAGCAACGGATCCTCGATCTGGCGGCCTTGCCGTTGCTCGACGTGGAGCGGGTGCTGCTGGCCACCGTTGAGCAGTTCAGGCCCACGCTGCTGGTGTTCTCCTGGCGCGACATTCAGATCTATGCGCCGGTGGATGGCCGGGGCGGCAACCCGCTGCAGAACTCCTTTGAGGTCTTCTACGCGCGCAATCCGCTGAAGCGGCTGCGCGGTGCCCTGGGTGGGCTGCAGCTGATGGCCAGTCACTATGGCGAGCTGTGG
>VGPQ01000489.1 GCA_016882555.1 Cyanobacteria bacterium M_surface_7_m2_040 | reverse complement strand
TGCAGGGCCAGGGACACTCATGGGCACGGCAGGGTGATCAGGAACAAGGCAAGGTGAGCAGGGAACCAGGCTGAGCAGCAAACCGTTGAGCAGGCTGCCAACAGCCCGGCGACCAAACGACAGGCTTGCTGCACAACGCAGCCTGGTTGCGACAGTCTTGTCGCAACAACAGGCTTGCTGAACAACCAGACCTGCTGAACAACCAGCCTTGCAACAAAAAGCCCCGGCAGCAGAACTACCAGGGCTTTGAGGCGTTGGTGGCGGGGGCGAGATTTGAACTCGCGACCTTCGGGTTATGAGCCCGACGAGCTACCAGACTGCTCTACCCCGCGGTATTTTTTGAGTGTATCAGGCGGTGCTTCGCAGTTCGCCCAGCACATCGAGGCGAAGGTGCGGCGCCGGCTGCAGAAAGGTGTGGCGCAGATCCTCGAGGGTGATCGGCGTCAGCCAGTCGAGCTGCTCAAGCAGCTGCAGGGCCACGGCGTGCTTGGCCCGGGCCGAGCCGTCTTCCACCTTGATTGCCACCCCCAGGCCCTCGCCCACGCGGCTGAGGCACTGGATGCCTTCGGCGCCGCCCTTGCTGAGCACCTGGCCGTGGGCCTGCCGCATCAACTCAGTGTCGAAGCGGCCCTCGCCCGCCACCAGCTCAGGGAACGCCAGCATCGCCCGCATCAGACGCTCGAGGTCGGGTTGACCACCCGCCCCCAGATGGGCATAGAGCAGGGCCATCTGGGCCAGCTGCAGCTGCAGCGTGGGGGCGCCGCAGTCGTCGCGGGCCACCAGCAGCTCGGCGGCGGGCAGCGCCAGCAGTTCGGACACCCGCTTGAGCACCTCCTGCTGCAGGGGATGTTCGGGCTGCAGGTAGCTCTCAGCGCTCCAGCCCAGGCGGCGACACACCGCCAGGAAGGCCGCATGCTTTCCCGAGCAGTTGTGCTCCAGGGCGCTGCTGCCGCCCACCGGGGCCGGACACTGCAGCTGCTCAGGCTCGAGTTCAGCCCCCC
Source organism: Cyanobacteria bacterium M_surface_7_m2_040 (assembly GCA_016882555.1). Taxonomy (GTDB): domain Bacteria; phylum Cyanobacteriota; class Cyanobacteriia; order PCC-6307; family Cyanobiaceae; genus RGUW01. The sequence continues at coordinate 642 of VGPQ01000489.1, read as the reverse complement.
ACAACAGGCGGAAGGCCTCACGGGCATGGGCTGCCGTGCCGGCGTGGGAGGCGCAGGCGATCGCCAGGCCGCGCTCACCGCAGCCGCAGGCATCGGCGGCGCCGCTGGCCACGAACACCGTGGCCTGAAAGGGCTTGAGCGCCGAGCGCACAAAGCTGAGCTGCTGGGGATCGCCCGCCCGCATCAGCACCCGGCCGCGCACGTCACACACCACGGCATGCACCCGATGCCGCGATTCAGCGATGCCCTCGCGCAGCAACCGCACCTCCAGCGGTGGCACGGCGGTGCGGCTGGCGCCGCTGAGGCCCGTGGGCAGGCTCATAGGAGCAGGAATCTGCCCAGAGCCTGACAGATGCCACTCCCCACAAGCAGCACAGCGGCAGCAGCGCTGGCGGTCTGCCGCAGGCGCACCAGCACCGGCCTCACCTCGTGCTGGGCGATCAGCCGATCCTGCTGCCGCCAGGCAAGTGGTTTTTCCCAGACCTGACCGTCGTACCAGCCGGATTCCTCGTAAACAATGCGCTCACTCAGCAGGCGCCGATTCACATAACTCCAACCCAGCCACTGGCGCAGCAGCAGCAGCAACGGCAGCAGCAGGGCGGCGAGCGCGCCCACGGCCACCAGCAACAGCGGCACCCGCCG
>VGPQ01000488.1 GCA_016882555.1 Cyanobacteria bacterium M_surface_7_m2_040 | reverse complement strand
CGATGAACCCCTGCTGGTCGATGCCGAGCTGTTTGCAGCGCTCGACGCCGCTGGCATCGTCTGGGGGTTTGTGAGCGGCGCCGAACCCCCCTCAGCGCGGTTTGTGCTGGAGCAGCGGCTGGGGCTGACAGCGCCCCCCCTGATCGCCATGGGCGATGCCCCGGATAAACCGGACCCCAGCGGCCTGCTGCAGCTCAGCGCCCGGCTGCTGGCCGATCACGGCAGCAACGAGCTGGGCCCAGGCTGCCCGCCGATTGCCTACCTGGGTGACACCGTGGCCGACGTGCAGACCGTGCTGAATGCGCGGCTGCAGCAACCTGAGCAACCGTTCATCAGCCTGGCTGTGGCCCCGCCCCACCTGCACGCCGACAGGGTGGCGCGTGAGCGCTACGAAACCCAGCTGCAGCAGGCCGGCGCCGACAGGATCGTGGCTTCGACCACGGCGGCATTGGAGTCCCTGAAGCCCTGGCTCGCCTGAAGGCGACGCCCTGTTGGGTTAGCGCTCCATCGCCGCCGGGGCCTTGAGCGCGGCGGCGGTGAGCACCTCATGGCCGTGCTCGCTGACGGCCACATCGTCTTCGATGCGGATGCCGATGCCCTTCCAGCGCGGCTCGATCGCCGGCTGCCCGTCCGGCACCGGCAGGCGATCGCTCACATACAGGCCCGGCTCCACGGTGAGCACCATGCCCGGCTCCAGGGTCACGTGGTGCTCGCCCAGGCGGTAGGCGCCCACATCGTGCACATCAAGCCCCAACCAGTGACCGGTGCGGTGCATGTAGAGGTGGCGGTAGGCCCCCTGCTCGATCAGGCCGTCGACCTCGCCCACGAGCAATCCCAGCTCCACCAGGCCTGCTACCAGCACGCGTAGGGCCGTCTCGTGCACGCCTTCGGCGGTGAACCCCGGCCGCACCGCGGCCACGGCCGCCTCCTGGGCGCTCAGCACCAGCTCGTAGAGAGCCCGCTGTTCGCCCGTGAAGCGCCCGCCCACCGGAAAGGTGCGGGTGATGTCGCCGTTGTAGTAGTCGCTCAGCGAGCAGCCCGCGTCGATCAGCAGCAGGTCGCCATCGCGCAACACAGCACTGTTGGCGGTGTAGTGCAGCACGCAGGCGTTGTCGCCACCGGCCACGATCGAGCCGTAGGCCGGTCCGCGCGCGCCCTGCTCCAAAAAGTGCTGCTCGATCACGGCCTGCACCTGCCGCTCAGCCAGCCCCGGCCGCGCCACCTGGCGGGCCAGCTCGTGGGCCTCGGCAGAGATGCGGGCGGCCTCGCGCAGGCGCTCCAGCTCCTCGGGCGCCTTGCGCAGCCGCAGCTCATGCAACAACGGATCGGGGGCCACCAGGCCAAGGGCCGCGTGACCCTGGCGCGGCGCCCGATCGAGCTGGCCCGCCCAGGCGGCGATCACCAGCGGCTCGACCTTAGGATGCTTGCCGACGCGAAAGGAGATGCCCTCGGCCCCCTTGAGGTAGTCGGCCAGGCGCTGGGGCAGCTCGTCGATGGGGTGGGCTATGTCGGCGCCAAACTGCTCGACGGCGCCTTCGGTGCCCCAGCGAAAGCCATGCCACACCTCGGCACTGGCCTCGCGCGGCGGCACAAACAACACAAACCGCTCGCCCTCGCTCCGGTGGGGCAGGAACAGGGCCACTG
>VGPQ01000487.1 GCA_016882555.1 Cyanobacteria bacterium M_surface_7_m2_040 | reverse complement strand
CCCCCATCGACTGTGGCCCGTTCACGCAGCACAGTAATGAAGGCCGATGCCGCTTGATGGCTCGGCTGTCGTGATGCGGGGGCGTCAGGCGCGATCGCAGCTGTAGCGCTCGATGGCACCACGACGCTGGGCAAAGCTCGGATGCTCTGGATCTTCGACCTGCCACCACCAGCGGCCGTCGCTGAAGCTTGGAATCCCGGCGTTGTTGGTGCGCGGCAGCTGCAGGCTCACCCCGCGCCACTGGAGCACCACGTACGCTCCCGAAACGGTGCCCAGTTCGGCGTTGGGGATGTCTGCAGCGTCCACAGCGCCCGCTTCAACCTGGGCTCTCAGGGGATCGCCATCACAGAGGTAGGCGTCGACATTGGACTCAGGCAGGGCCGGAGCGGCGCTGATCATGATCAGCCAGCTCAGCACCATCCCCAGGACTGCGCTCATCCGTCGCGCCTTTTTTCCATGATGGCGGCATGAGCCTGCAACTTGTTTACGACGGCGCCTGCCCCTTTTGCAGGCACTTTGCGCTGCGTGCCGAGTTGGCGGGTGGGCTGCCGCAGCTGCAGCTTCGTGATGCACGGCGTGACCCTGGCATCAGGCGTCAACTCCGCCTGCAGAGGCTGGATCTGGCTCGTGGTGCCGTGCTGCTCGATGGTCAGCAGGCCTGGCATGGGTCAGCGGCCATTGCCGAGATCTGCCGGCGCATGCATCCCAGCGATGCGCTGCTGGCTCTGTTGCGACTTCTGTTTCGTTCGCCTCAGCGGGCGCGGCGGCTCTATCCGCTGCTGTTGCTGGCCCGGCGCTGGGCCTTGAGGCTCCAGGGCCTTACGGAGAACCCAGAGGAAACGCCAGGCCCCTGACCTGCAAGGGAGGCGTCAATCCTGTCCCAGGAAACGGGGGCTCAGCCGCACCGCCAGCACCACGGCGGCGATGCCATAGGCCACAAAGGTGATCCCCTGTCCGGCGGAGCCGGTGCCGTAGACCTCACGCTGCAGCAGCACGGCATCCGCCAGAGAGGCGGCCGTGCCCCACAGCACGACCCAAACGCTGACGTAGCCAACCCCTCGGATGGTGGACTTCATGCTGCTCATGGCCTGGTGTGCGGCCCAACCACTGTGAACTGCTCCGTCATTGCAGCCGCTCGAAACCCAGGGGCCCCCTTGGCTCCACCGTGAGGCTCAAGATGCCCCCGGCCAGCTGCCGCAGCTCGGCCAGCAGGGCTTCGGCATCACCGCTGTTGATCCAATTTGCCTTGATTTGGGGGAGGTCGGTCTGCAGGGCTTCGATCGGCACCTCTGCCAGCAGCAGGCTCTGGGCCCCGGCAGCCCGTTGCAGCGGCCCTTCATCACTGCGCTACCAGATGCGCAGCAGCAGCTCAAGGGCCTGGGAGCAGCCCTCCTCACCGGGATCGGCAGAGGGCTCGATTGCAGCCCGCAGGGATTTGCCCTGCAGCGGCATTGCACGGCGGCCGTCCTGCTCCAGCAGGGCAAAAGCAATCAGGTAGGGAGCGTCGGCCATGGTTTCGGCGCAAGCGGTGGCTCACTTTGCACCAGCGCTGGGGTGAGGGGATGGTCTGGAACGTTCACTGTCCCCATCCGGGGATGGTGCTCAACCCTGGCGTTCGTGGATGCCAGCGGCGCTGAGCTTCACGTGCATCGCGATCAG
>VGPQ01000486.1 GCA_016882555.1 Cyanobacteria bacterium M_surface_7_m2_040 | reverse complement strand
AAGGGGACGCCCGGCGGCACCAAAAAAGCGGCGGCCAAACCGGCCGCCAAGAAGGCCCCCGCCACCACCAAGAGCGGCCGCCTGCGGGCCAGCGCCGTGCGCATCATCCGCGCCGCCGACAGCTGATGGCGGCAGGCCGGGCCCAGCGCTCCACGCCCGTGGCCGTTGCAGCCCTGGCGGTGCTGCTGACCGGCTGCAGCGGCACCCCCCTGGGGGATCGCCTGGCGGGCAGTTTTTCGGCGGCGCCTGCGCCCCAGCCCCCGCCGGCCACCCCGGCCCTGCCCCCCGCCGCGGGAGCCAACGCCGATGCCGGCGCTGCCGCCAGCAAGGGAGCCACCGCCAAACCGGCCGATGCGGGCCAGGCCGGCAGCCAAGCCCCGGCCAAAGCTGATGGCGGGCGCAATCCCCAAGCGGCTGGCCGCGCCAAGCCGCTGCCCCCCGCCCCTTACCGGATCACGATCAAATTGCCGAGCGCCGACCCCTCAGCCCCCGCCGAGCTGGTGACCGAAGCGCTGCGCCAGGCCGGGGTGCCCTTCGAAGTGGAGATGATCGAACGGGTGAACAGCAGCTCCACTGCCGCAACTCCCCTGCCGGCCCCCGCCCCGGCACCAGCGCCGGCCCCGCGGGCCCGCTGAAGCGATGGGCCAGCCCCGCAGGCTTGATCAGCGCCAGGCGCGCCAACTGACCGAAACGGCCTACCTGGCCGCCTCCACGGCGCTGCTGTGGATTGCCCTGTATTACCTGCCGGTGGGCAGTCCACTGTTTCGGCTGGCGTTGCCGCTGCCGCTGGCGCTGCTGCAGCTGCGGCAGGGCTGGCGCTGCGCCCTCGAGGGGCTGGCGGTCACCGGGTTGTTGCTGGTGGCCCTTATGGGGCCGATCCGCGGCCCCCTGGTGGTGTTTCCCTATGGCGCCCTGGCGCTGTGGCTCGGCTGGTGCTGGCGCCGGCGCAGCAGCTGGTGGTGGAGCTGGGGGATCGGCAGCCTGATCGGCGCCGCCGGCTTTCTGGTGCGCGTGGCCGTGCTGTCGGTGCTGGTGGGCGAAAACCTCTGGGTGGTGATCACCAGCGCCGCCGCCGGTGTGCTCGAGCGGCTGCTGGGGCTGGTGGGATTGGCCGGCAGCATCGACCTGCTGCAGGTGCAGATCGCCGCGCTGCTACTGATCTGGCTGCAGAACGCCATCGTGGTGCTCACCCTGCATGCGGTGGCCTATTGGATCTTTCCGCGCCTGCAGGCGCCGATCAGCGAACCGCCGCCGGCGCTGCGGGCCCTGGTGGCGCTCGACCCGCTCTGAGCGGGATCACGGTGAGCCCTGCCCCGATCACGACCACGATGGCAACCACGCTGCAGCGGAGCTGGCCCAGCCTGCGCCCGCTGCTGCTGCTGGCCGCCACCGAGACCGCCGCGGTCGAGGGGATCTCGGCCGCCGGCTCGACGCCGGCCTCGCGCCGGCAGACCGCGGCCGCCGATGCCGAGCTGCTGCAACTGGGCCCCGCGCAACCCCTGCCCCATGCCCTGCCGCCGTTGCCGGCGGGGGTGAGTCCGGCCCTGATCAGCCACGTGGTGCTGCGCGATCTGGGTCTGCTGCCGCGCCTGCAGGTGGTGGATCTGGGTTGTGCCGTGGCCCCTGCGGTGCCCCATCTGCGCCTACCGCTCCCGGAGGGTGGATCG
>VGPQ01000485.1 GCA_016882555.1 Cyanobacteria bacterium M_surface_7_m2_040 | reverse complement strand
CGCCTGGCAGCAGCAGCCCTGGCGGCTGTTGCAGTTCACCCCAGAAGCCCAGCAGCGCTGGGGCCTACGGCGGGTGTCGCTGCAGGCGCAAGCCGATGGCCGCTGGGCCGTGGTAGCCGAATCGAGCGCCGCCTTCGCCGATCGCCACCGGCACGTGTATGGATCGCGCTCATCGGCCGCGCAGCTGCTCGGCGCCGCCCCCGATGCCCAGGCCGAAGCGGTCGTGATCGCTGCCCTCGATGAGGCCCTGCAGCAGGCGCTGGAGTTGCCCACCAGCGGGGCTGATTGCCAGCTCATGCGCTGGGGTGCCGCCTTCCCGCAGCGCCCTGGGCTGCCCACGGAGCTGCAACTGTGCCCCCACAGCCGCATCGGCTTTTGCGGCGATTACGTCGAGACGCACGGTTTTGGGCGTGTGGAAGGAGCCATCGGCAGCGCCATGGCTCTGGCCGCAACACTGCTGCCGCACCTGTGAGCGTGCCCGGTGCCGATCCATCAAAAACCCCCGGGCGGTGCCCAGGGGTCATGAAGCCTTCAACGAGGTCATCGCTGTGGGGGTGAAGCTGCTGGCGTTGGCGCCTGGGGCCAAGGAAACCAAGGGTTAAGCGGTGATCTCCTGGGGCACCTTTGGCGGTGCAGATGGAGCGTCGTTCAGCTGAACGACCCGCTCAAAGTTTGGTGAGACTGTTGGAGCAGGGGCCTGCAGTCAGCGGTGCTTTTACGGGTGCTGAGGTGGGGTGTCAGCCATCGGTGGCTCCTCCCTGGGTTGATGCAGACAGAATCGCTCTGCCAGCAGCCGCGCACAATCGGTCTTTACGCGCATTGCCTCGGGATCCCGGCGGGAGCAGCGTGGATGGTTTGGGCTGGCGGTGGCCTCAGCGCTGAATGCTCTGGGCATGGGCGATGGCCGCGAGGATGAAGATCAACAGTCCGGCAGCAATCAGCAGCAGGCTCAGGTGCGCAGCCAGCGGCGCCTGGGTGGGGTTGATCACCGTCCGATCTCTCCATCTGAAACCTCTGAAACCTCCATAACCAGCCGTACGTCCAACAGCTGCGGGATGGCGTTGATCTGAGGCGAGTGATCATCGCGTTGCTGCGTCACAACAAGCTCGGCCGATCCCGTCTCGGCATCGAACGCCCGACGAAACTCCCAGTCGGGCAGCAAGCCCACGACCAGCTCGGCGGTGGTTCGCACGAGCGACCCGGCGCAGAGATGACCGCCGCTCACGGCTCCGCGGCCATCGGCGATGGCGATGTGCAGATGGGCACCATCGGGCGACAGGGTGCCCGCCAGGCTGAGGATCTCCAACTCGCCAGCAATCGCAGTGATGTCGTCGCGACCGGCGAAGCGCACCTGGGCTGTCGAGAGGCTGCCGATGGCACTGATCACGCAGCCTGCGCGTTCGTTTTGCTGAGCCATCCAGCTCTCCAACGCCTGGCGCAGGTCATCCCCTGGACGCAATCGCAGCGGCACCACCCTCATGCGAGCGGTCTCAAACGGGCGGATCTGCAGCGGGGATGCCACCGGAACCTGGGTTGCCGATCATCAGAGCCATGATTCTCTCGCCAGGCAACTGGCACGACGGTTCTCCGTATCCAGCGCCACCTCCCCAACCGAGAAACCAGGTCAAGGATGGAGCCGATAGCGTGGGGATCAAGCCATGCGAGACG
>VGPQ01000484.1 GCA_016882555.1 Cyanobacteria bacterium M_surface_7_m2_040 | reverse complement strand
GCCGTTCTCGAACATGCGCTCCAGCCGTCGTTCCAGCTCCTCCACCTCGCTGAGCTGATCCGCCAGCTTCTGCGCGGCCAGCCGCAGGGTTTCAAAGCCTGGGCTCTGCGCTTCGCCCGGACTCCAGCGTTGCTCCGCCTTGGCGAGCTCGAGCTCCAACCGCTGTTGCAGCTTCAGCCGCAGCCCATCGAGCTGTTCGATGCTGCGCCGGGCCACTGCCTTGCCCTGCTCCAGCTGCGCATCGTTGAGCCGCAGCCCCTGCCGCAGCAGCATCCGCGCGCCGCTCAGCACGGCAGCGGGAACGAACTGGCCCAGGGCCAGGGCCCCGAGGCTGCCGGTGTGCAGCCAGTTCTCCACTTGCTCGCTGCGGTGACGGCCGGTTTTGCACCAGTGGGCGAAGTGCTCGCAGTTGTTGAACAGCAGGTTGTAGTTCTGCTCTCCCAGGCGGCCCATGGCTCGGCGCAGCGTCACCCCCGGCGCCGAGCAGCTGCCCTCGGGGTAAGGCACCACACTCACGGACTGGCCGCGGCTGAACTCCTCCACGGGGCTGCGCAGGATCTCCCGGCCTTCGAGGTAGTGGGCCACGGTGCCGTCGCCCAGATCAATGCCGTGGTGATTGAACAGGCCGTGCTGGCGCGGCACCTGCAGGTGATCAGCAACGGCCATGGCCGCCCTCGCTCAGGCGGTTTCCTGCTGCACCTGCTCGCTGCCGGGCAGGGGCAGCACTTTGGCCTTGGTGCGCTCCTCCACCAGCTGGCGGGTCACGGTGAAGGCCTTGGTGCTCTTGTCGGATGGCAGGTCGTACATCAGATCGAGCATCAGCTCCTCCACGATGCCGCGCAGGGCGCGGGCGCCGGTCTTGCGGCGGTGGGCTTCGGCGGCGATCGCCTCCACGGCACCGGGCTCGAACTCGAGGCGCACCTCATCCATGCTGAGCAGCGTCTGGAACTGCTTCACCAGGGCATCGCGCGGCTCGGTGAGGATCGCTTCGAGGGCGCGTCTATCGAGCGGTTCGAGCACGGCGTTCACCGGCAGGCGGCCGATGAATTCAGGGATCAGGCCGTACTTCACCAGGTCGTCGGGTTCCAGGTGGCGCAGCACGTGGGCGGCTTGCTGGTCCTTGCCCTGGCGGTGCCGGCTACGGCCTCCTTCGGGGATGAAGCCGATGGCGTTGCGGCCCATGCGGCGCTGCACCACATCCTCGAGGCCCACGAAGGCACCACCACAGATGAACAGAATCTGGCTGGTGTCGATCTGGATGCAGTCCTGGTAAGGGTGTTTGCGGCCGCCCTGGGGGGGCACGTTGGCCACGGTGCCCTCCAGCAGCTTGAGCAGTGCCTGCTGCACCCCCTCACCCGACACATCACGGGTGATTGAGGGGTTCTCGCTCTTGCGGGCGATCTTGTCGATCTCGTCGATGTAGATGATGCCGCGCTGGGCCTGGTCCACATCCAGGTCGGCCTTCTGCAGCAGCCGCAGCAGGATGTTTTCCACGTCCTCACCCACGTAGCCCGCTTCGGTGAGGGTGGTGGCATCGGCCACGGCGAAGGGCACATCCAGCAGCTCCGCCAGGGTTTGGGCCAGGAGCGTTTTGCCGCAGCCCGTGGGGCCGATCAGCAGGATGTTGCTCTTGTGCAGGCGGGTGGCGGTTTCGTTGCTCTCGCCCTTGCCATCGCCCTGCCA
>VGPQ01000483.1 GCA_016882555.1 Cyanobacteria bacterium M_surface_7_m2_040 | reverse complement strand
TGCGGCAGCTGTTTGGCACGGTGACGGGCAAACGCATTGCGGTGCTCGGTTTTGCCTTCAAGGCCGACACCAACGACACGCGCGAAACGCCGGCAATCCGCATCTGCGGCGATCTGCTGGAGGAGGGGGCGCAGCTGGCGATCTTTGACCCCAAGGTCTCTGCCGAGCAGATGGCGCTTGATCTCGGGCAGCAACCGGAAGCGAGTGGGGCAGCGAACGGCTCGAATGCAGCCAATGGCTTGAGCGGGGAAGGCGTCTGGCAGAAGGTCGCAGATCCTCTGGAGGCGGTGCGCGGCGCCGATGCGGTGCTGGTGCTGACCGAGTGGCAGCAGTTCGCCCATCTCGACTGGCCGGCCCTGGCAGCGGTGATGCGGCAGCCGGCCTGGCTGTTCGATGCGCGGGCGATCTGCGATGCCGGGGCGGCGCGGGCCGCTGGGCTAAAGGTGTGGCGCGTGGGCGAAGGGTGAACGGGTGAGCAAGCTTCAGAGCCTGCGCGGGCTGGTGGATCTGCTGCCGCAGCACACCCCCCTGTGGCAGCACATCGAGGCCACGGCCCGTGAGCATTTCCGTTGTGCCGGTGTCGCCGAGATCCGCACCCCCCTGCTCGAGCACACCGAGCTGTTTGCCCGTGGCATCGGTGAGGCCACCGATGTGGTCGGTAAGGAGATGTACACCTTCACCGACCGGGGCGACCGCAGTTGCACCCTGCGGCCCGAGGGCACAGCCTCGGTGGTGCGGGCGGCGATCGAGCACGGGCTGCTCAGCCAGGGGGCGCAGCGGCTCTGGTACAGCGGACCCATGTTTCGCTACGAGCGCCCCCAGGCCGGACGACAGCGCCAGTTTCATCAGATCGGGGTTGAGTGGCTGGGTGTCGCCGATGCGGCCAGCGACGCCGAGGTGATCGCCCTGGCCTGGGGCCTGCTGGCGGCCCTGGGGGTGGGCGGCCTGGCGCTCGAGCTCAATAGCCTGGGCAGCCCCGACGACCGTGCCGCCTACCGCAGCCAGCTGGTGGCCTGGCTAGAGGCGCACCGGAATCAGCTCGATGCTGATTCGCAGGCCCGCATCAGCACGAACCCGCTGCGGGTGCTGGATTCCAAGAACCCAGACACCCAGGCGCTGCTGGCCGGCGCACCCACCCTGGCCGGCGCCCTGAGCCCAGAGAGCCGCGAGCGCTTTGAGGCCGTGCAGGCGGCGCTCGCCGCTTTGCAGATCCCGTTTGTGCTCAACCCGCGGCTGGTGCGGGGCCTTGATTACTACAGCCACACCGCCTTTGAGATCACCAGCAGCCAGCTGGGGGCCCAGGCCACCGTCTGCGGGGGCGGCCGCTACGACGGCCTGGTGCAACAGCTGGGCGGCGCGCCCACCCCGGCCATCGGCTGGGCCCTGGGCATGGAGCGCCTGGTGCTGCTGCTCGAGCCGCTGCCGGCGCCGGCGCCCGATCTCTATGTGGTGAGCCGTGGCGCAGCGGCCGAGCAGGCCGGTCTGGCCCTGGCGGTGGCCCTGCGGCGGCTGGGGCTGGCGGTCGAGCGCGACGCCAGCGGCAGCGCCTTTGGCAAGCAGTTGAAGCGGGCTGAACGCAGCGGTGCCGCCTGGGCCGCTTTGATCGAAGAGGAGGACGCTGCCAGCAGAGTGGTGCGGCTCAAGCCCTTGGTGACAGGGGCCGATGCAGAGCGCACCTTGCCCCTG
>VGPQ01000482.1 GCA_016882555.1 Cyanobacteria bacterium M_surface_7_m2_040 | reverse complement strand
GCAGGAAGCGGGCGTTGATCACAGCGGCGCGGATGCCCTGCTCCTGCAGCAGCCCGGCCGTTGCCAGGGCGGGATACACCATGGAGCCGTAGGCCACGATCAGCAGATCGTCGCCATCGGTGAGCAGTTCCCCGCGGCCGATCTGCAGCGGCTCGAAGCCCTCTTCGGCCAGGGGTACGCCTTCGCCTTCACCGCGGGGAATGCGCAGGGCGCAGGGTCCGCTGTGGTGAATCGAGGTCACCAGCATGCGCTGCAGCTCGGCCTCGTCTTTGGGGGCCATCACCGTGAAATTGGGCACGGCGCGCAGATAACTGATGTCGTACTGGCCCTGGTGGGTGGGGCCATCGGCACCCACGATGCCGGCGCGGTCGAGCACAAAGGTGACCGGCAGGTTCTGGATCCCGACGTCGTGGATCAGCTGGTCGTAGGCACGCTGCAAGAAGGTGCTGTAGATCGCCACCACGGGCTTGAGGCCCTCGCAGGCCATGCCGGCCGCCATGGTCACGGCGTGCTGCTCGGCGATGCCCACATCGAAGTACTGCTTGGGCACGGCCTTCTCGAGCAGATCGAGGCCGGTGCCGGTGGCCATGGCGGCGGTGATCCCCACCACGGTGGGGTCCTGCTCGCAGAGCGTCACCAGGGTCTGGCCGAAGACCTTGCTGTAGCTGGGGGGTTTGGGCTTGCTGGAGGGGTAGGCCTTGCCGGTGGCCAGGTCGAAGGCGCTCTGGGCGTGGTAGCCGACCTGGTCCTCCTCGGCGTAGGCGTAGCCCTTGCCCTTGGTGGTGGCCACATGCACCAGTACGGGACCCTCGGTGTGGTGCGCCTGCTCGAAGGTGCGCACCATCTCGGCGATGTTGTGGCCGTCGATGGGGCCCATGTAAGTGAAGCCCAGCTCCTCGAACACGGCACCCACCTTGGGCACCGCCAGGCGCTTCATGCTCTCCTTGAGGTTCTTGAGCTCGTTGGGGAGCTCGCCGTGCATGAGCGGCAGGCTGCGGATCGCCTCTTCAACGTTGTCGGTCAAAAACTGCAGCGGCTTGCTGTGCCGCATGCGGTTCAGGTGGGTCGACAGGGCTCCCACGGGCGGGCTGATCGACATGTCGTTGTCGTTCAGCACCACCAGCAGATTGGTTTTGGGGAGGTGGCCGGCGTGGTTGATGGCCTCAAGGGCCATCCCCCCGGTGAGGGCGCCATCGCCGATCACCGCCACGCACTTGAAAGCCTCGCCGCGGCGGTCGCGGGCCAGGGCCATGCCCAGCGCAGCCGAAATGCTGGTCGAGGCGTGGCCTGCACCGAAATGGTCGAAACGGCTTTCACAGCGCTTCAGGTAACCCGCAACGCCATCCTTCTGGCGCAGGCTGTCAAAGCTGCGGTAGCGACCGGTGATCAGCTTGTGGGGATAGGCCTGGTGGCCCACATCCCAGACCACCTTGTCGTGGTCGAGATCCAGGGTCTGGTAGAGGGCCAGGGTGAGTTCCACCACCCCCAGGCCGGGGCCCAGGTGTCCACCGCTGGTGCTGACGACCTCCAGGTGGCGATCGCGAATCTGGCGTGCAATCCCCTCAAGCTCAGCGGTGCTGAGACCATGCAGTTGATTGGGATGGCTCAGCTCGCTGAGATGCATGCCTGGCCCTGAAGTGGTGTGCAATCTAGGCCTTTCACCGAAACGTACGGCGGCGCGTTGGGT
>VGPQ01000481.1 GCA_016882555.1 Cyanobacteria bacterium M_surface_7_m2_040 | reverse complement strand
CTCGACTGGCTGGCTGTTGCCGATGTTGAACAGCCGATGGGGCGCCGCCGCGGTGGCTGGATCCGGGCAAAGGGGATCAAAAGCCGGATCAGGGGTGGCGGGCTTGTCGAGGCAGCGGATCACACCGGTGACGATGTCATCGATGTACGTGAAATCGCGCTGCATTGCCCCCTGGTTGAACACCTGGATCGGCTCGCCGGCGAGCATGGCGCGGGCAAACAGCATCGGCGCCATGTCGGGCCGGCCCCAGGGCCCATACACGGTGCAAAAGCGCAGCCCTGTTGCCGGCAGCCCGTACAGGTGGGAATAGGTGTGGGCCATCAGCTCATTGGCCTTCTTGGTGGCGGCGTAGAGGCTCACCGGGTGATTCACCGGCTGGCTTTCGCAGAAGGGCAGCTGCCGGTTACCGCCATAGACCGAGCTGCTGGAGGCATAGACCAGATGCTCCACCGCCTGCTGGCGGCAGCCCTCGAGCACATGGCCAAAACCCACCAGGTTGCTCTGCACATAGAGCCCGGGGTTCTCGAGCGAGTGGCGCACGCCGGCCTGAGCCGCCAGGTGCACCACAGCCCGGGGCTGTTCGCGCTCAAACAGGGCGGCCACGGCCTCGCCATTGGCGAGATCGATCTCCTCGAAGCGAAAGCGTGACGGAACCTGCAAAGCAGCTGCAGATTGACCCTGCCCGGCGGCGGCTTCAACCAAGGCCAACCGAGCCCGCTTGAGCGCTGGGTCGTAATAGGAGTTGAGGTTGTCGAGCCCCACCACCAGCTCACCGCGCCGCAGCAGGGCCTGGGCCACCGCAGCACCGATGAAACCGGCCACACCGGTCACCAGGATCGGGCGGGAGGGCAGCTTCACCTCAACCCAGGGGCGCTGATGGCTGGCGGGAGCCGGTTGGCCGGTAATCGGGCACCAACTGAGTGAGCAGCTGCAGGGCTACTGGGCTGTCGTCGACTGATGCGGCCTGCAGCAACTGGCTCACGGCCCGTTCAAGATCCGCAGCCTGGGGAGGCGCTTCACGTGCTTGCCGGATCAGCGGATGGCAGGTGGGTGCATCGTCGGGGGTCACCAACAGCTCCTCGTAGAGCTTTTCACCGGGGCGCAGGCCGGTGTATTCGATGGCGATGTCACCATCGGGGTTGGCATCGTCGCGCACGCTGCAACCCGAAAGCTCGATCATCTGACGCGCCAGGTCGTTGATCGCCACGGGCTCACCCATGTCGAGGAGAAACACTTCGCCGCCTTTGGCGATGGCCGAGGCCTGCAGGACCAGCTGCACCGCTTCGCCGATGGTCATGAAGTAGCGGATCACATCGGGATGGGTGACCGTGACCGGTCCGCCCGCGGCAATCTGCTCGCGAAAGAGCGGCACCACCGAGCCTGAGGAGCCGAGCACGTTGCCAAAGCGCACCATGGCGCAGATGGTGCGGCTCTGGCGCGCTGCAGCCTCCTGCACCAGCAGCTCGCAGACTCGCTTGCTGGCTCCCATGGCGTTGGTGGGGCGCACCGCCTTGTCGGTGGAGATCAGGGTGAAGCGCTCGACACCCGCGGCCAGGGCCGCCTCCAGCAGGGCCTGGGTGCCGAGCACGTTGTTGCGCAGACCGGCTGCCAGGTTGGCCTCCACCAGCGGCACGTGCTTGTAGGCAGCGGCATGGAAGATCACCTGCACACCCTCGCGGCGACACAGACGCTC
>VGPQ01000480.1 GCA_016882555.1 Cyanobacteria bacterium M_surface_7_m2_040 | reverse complement strand
CGGCGATTACCCTGAGCGGCGGCGAAGCCCAGCGCATTCGCCTGGCGACCCAGATCGGCGCCGGGCTCACGGGGGTGTTGTACGTGCTCGATGAACCGAGCATCGGCCTGCACCAGCGCGACAACGACCGCCTGCTCAACACGCTCACCAAACTGCGCGACCTGGGCAACACCCTGATCGTGGTGGAGCACGACGAAGACACGATCCGCGCCGCCGATCACATCGTCGACATCGGCCCTGGCGCGGGGGTGCATGGGGGCCACATCGTCGCCGAAGGCGACTTGAATGCCCTGCTCAGCGCCGAGGATTCCCTCACCGGTGCCTACCTGAGCGGCCGGCGGGCGATCCCCACACCGCCCGAGCGCCGCAGTGCCGGTTCGCGCCAGCTCACCCTGCTGGGCTGCTCACGCAACAACCTGCGGGATGTGCAGGTCGAGATCCCCCTGGGGCGATTGGTGTGCGTCACCGGCGTGAGCGGCAGCGGCAAGAGCACCCTGGTCAACGAGCTGCTGCATCCGGCCCTGGAGCATCAGCTGGGCCTGAAGGTGCCCTTCCCGGCGGGTCTTGAGGAGCTGCGCGGCATCAAGGCGATCGACAAGGTGATCGTGATCGACCAATCGCCGATCGGCCGTACCCCCCGCTCCAATCCCGCCACCTACACCGGCGCCTTTGATCCGATCCGCCAGGTGTTTGCGGCCACGGTGGAGGCCAAGGCCCGCGGCTACCAGGTGGGCCAGTTCAGCTTCAACGTCAAGGGCGGCCGCTGCGAGGCCTGCAGCGGCCAGGGCGTCAACGTCATCGAGATGAACTTTCTGCCCGATGTCTACGTGCAGTGCGACGTCTGCAAGGGCGCCCGCTACAACCGCGAAACCCTGCAGGTCAAGTACAAGGGCTTCACCATCGCCGAGGTGCTCGAGATGACCGTCGAGCAGGCCTGCGAGGTGTTTTCCGCCATCCCGCAGGCGGCCGACCGGCTGCGCACCCTGGTGGATGTGGGCCTGGGCTACATCAAGCTGGGCCAGCCGGCGCCGACGCTCTCCGGCGGTGAGGCCCAGCGGGTGAAGCTGGCCACCGAACTGTCCAAACGCGCCACCGGCAAAACGCTCTATCTGATCGACGAGCCCACCACGGGTCTGAGCTTCTACGACGTGCACAAGCTCATGGATGTGATGCAGCGGCTGGTCGACAAGGGCAATTCGATCCTGGTGATCGAGCACAACCTTGACGTGATCCGCTGCTCCGACTGGATCATTGATCTCGGTCCCGAAGGCGGCGATAAGGGCGGGCAGATCGTGGCCTGTGGAACGCCAGAAGCGGTGGCGGAACATCCCACCAGCCACACGGGGCGCTACCTCAAGCAGGTGTTGGCGCAGCACCCACCGCTGGCGCTGGCGGCGTAGATCCGGTTGGGCTGCGTTCAGATTCCTTGACATGGGCGCCGCCCGAGGCTGGCGCTTGTCGAGTGCGATCAGCCAGCTGCAGCAAGGGGTTGTGCAGCTGGGTCGGGGTTTCCGGTTCGGTTCTCCTCCGTTGGGGTGCTGCGCCAGCTCGGCATCCCACGGCTAAGCAGGAACAACGTGCCTCTAGGACACCATGGGGCTTTATCTGCTCCATCTGCATCTCCACGGTCTCTTCCGGGGTCAGGACCTGGAACTGGGCCGCGATCCCGACACCGGTGGTCAGACCGCCTATGTG
>VGPQ01000479.1 GCA_016882555.1 Cyanobacteria bacterium M_surface_7_m2_040 | reverse complement strand
CCAGCACCCGTTGGTCGTTGAACGGCGCCAGGGGCAGCGGCCACAGCAGGCTGGCCACGGCCACCCAGGCCAGTCCGGCGGTGGTGCCCAGCCCCTGGGCCAGCAGCAGGGTGGCGGGCACCAACATGGCCAGCGGGCTGACGGCGCTGCCCAGCCACAGCTTGAACCCCTGCACCAGCAGCAACAGCCCCAGGGACAGCAGCGCCTGGCGCGGCTCCAGGCTGGGGCGGCTGCGGCGGATCAGCAGCAGCAGCACGCCGCAGGCCGCCAAGGCTTCACAGAGATGGCCCAGCCAGGCCCCCACCAGTGGGCGGCGGTTCACCAGGCCGAAGTAATCGAGCACCGCGTAGGACTGCTCGCTGATGGGCTGCCCCTGGCTGGTGATCCATTCCCCCTTACTCACCTGAATGGTGGGGATGCCCTGTTGGGTGAGCAGCTCTTCGATCAGCCGCTGGCTGAGGGCCGGATCGATGCGCAGGTTGGTGCGCCCCTGCAGGGAGCCCGCCAGCACCCGAGCCCCCAGCCCCAGCCCCGGCTGCGGCATCGGCTCGAGCTGCAGGGCCGCCGCCTGCTCCAGCTGCCGTTGGGCCACGCTGCCGATCAGCCCCTGGCCGAGCATGCGCCGCTGGGCTTGCCGCAGGCTGTCCTCCCATTGCCCCAGCCGCCGGCGCGAGAGTTGCAGCAGCCAGTCGCGTTCTTCGGGGCTCAGGGCCAGGGGGGCCACCTGCTCCTGGCCTGTGTTGGCCAGCCGTTCGATCGCCTGCAGCTGGCGGTTGAGCCGCTGCTCCAGCTCGCGATTGATGCGGGGGTCCACCACCTGCACGTGGGTGCGGGGCCCGAGTTGGGAACGCCGCTGCTCGAGCGCATCGGAATCCACCACCGTGGCGGCCTTGGGGGCCCGCACGGTGAAGGGGGCGGGAACCCCCGGGCGCAGGCTGGGTTCCACCAGCCAGGGCCAGCTGGAGAGCAGGGCCACCAGCAGGCAGCCCACCAGCACGGCGGAGGTGTCGCGGCGGCGCCAGGGGGCCAGGGCCTGCCGCGGCCGCTCCTGTCGCCACAGGCGCCAGATCAGCAGCTGCCCCAGGCGCCGCAGGGCACCCCAGGGTGACGGGCCGGGGGCCAGGCGGATCAACGCAACCGATCACATTGGCGCTCAAGCTAGCCCTGCCAGGCATGCTGAGGGCAGTTGCCAGCTCGCTTCAGCCATGGCCACCCGTCTGGATGGGCGCCGCTTGGCGGCCCAGATCGAGCAGCGCCTGCAGGCGGTGGTGGCCGAGCGGCTGCAGCGGGCGGGGCGTCCGCCTGGGCTGGCGGTGCTGCGGGTGGGGGACGACCCCGCCAGCGGGGTCTACGTGGCCAACAAAGAAAAGGCCTGCACGCGCATCGGCATCACCAACCTGGGGGCCCATCTGCCCGCCACCACGCCGGCGGCGGAGGTGCTCTCCACCATCCAGCGTCTCAATGCCGATCCACTGGTGGACGGCATCCTGTTGCAGCTGCCGCTGCCGGCCGGCCTGGATGAGCGCCCCCTGCTGGCGGCCATCGATCCGGAGAAGGATGCCGATGGCCTGCACACCCTCAACCTCGGGCGCCTGCTCAAGGGGGAGCCCGGCCCCCGCAGCTGCACCCCCGCCGGGGTGATGGCCCTGCTGGCGGCCGCCGGTGTGGAGCTCGCCGGCAAGCGGGCTGTGGTGGTGGG
>VGPQ01000478.1 GCA_016882555.1 Cyanobacteria bacterium M_surface_7_m2_040 | reverse complement strand
AACCAGCGACATCCTGCTTGTAAGGCAGGCGCTCTACCGCTGAGCTAACCGGGCGTCATGCCCATTGTGCCTGCGGGCGCGGCACACTCGGCCCAGTCGTCATCCGTGGCAGCTTGGCGAATGGACGCGCCCATGACCGTGCCACCTGGGCCCTGGCCCTGCCGTTTGGCGCGTTGTGGTGGCCCTGGCTGGGGCTGGCCGGCACGGCTGTCGCCACCTGCTCCTTTCTGCTGGGTGGCCTGCTGCTATCCCCCGATCTCGACACCCGCTCCAATGCCACCCGCCGCTGGGGCCCGCTGCGCCTGCTGTGGTGGCCCTACCGCCGGCTGCTGTCGCACCGTTCCGTGATCTCGCACACACCGCTGATCGGCAGTGCGGGGCGACTGCTGTATCTCGTGCTGCTGGGGTTGGCACTGTGCCTCTTGGCGCGGCCATTGGGCGCACCGACCCCGCAGCAAGTGCTGGGCAGCGCACAGGATCTCTGGATTCAACAGCGGCCCCTGCTGATCGCCGCCCTGGCCGGGGTGGAAGCCAGCGCCTGGCTGCATCTGATCCAGGACGGTGACCCGGTGCCGCGGATGCTGCGCCAGCGGCGGCAGACCGCACGGCGCCGATCGAGACGCAGCGGGAGAATGGCTCCACGAAAGCGCGCGTCATGACTGCTGCCCCAACCCATCAGGACGCTCTCGCTGCCCTGGTCGCCGTGGTGTCCCAGTTGCGGGACCCCGAAACGGGCTGCCCCTGGGATCTGGAGCAGACCCATGCCTCGCTGGTGCCCTACGTGCTCGAAGAAGCGCACGAGGTGGCCGATGCGATCCGCCATGGCGACGATGCGCACCTGGCCGAAGAGCTCGGCGATCTGCTGCTGCAGGTGGTGCTGCACGCCCAGATCGCCAGCGAAGACGGCCGCTTCGATCTGGACACGATCGCGCGGGGCATCAGCGAGAAGCTGATCCGTCGCCATCCGCACGTGTTTGGCGACGACGCTGCAGACCTCGCCAACCGGGGAACCGATGGCGACCCCGATGCGGTCAAGCGCCGTTGGGAGGCGATCAAGGCCCAGGAGAAGACTGCTGCTGCGGCCGTTTCATCACCGTCACCCAGCCCCCTGAGCGACAGGCTCGCCGGCAAGGTGCGCGGCCAGCCCGCCCTGGCCGGGGCCATGACCATCTCCAAAAAAGCCGCAGCCGCCGGTTTCGAATGGGATGACATGGCCGGGGTCTGGGCCAAGGTGCACGAAGAACTCGACGAGCTCAAGGAGGCCGTCGCCAGTGGCGACAAAATCCACGCCCAGGAGGAGCTGGGTGATCTGCTGTTCACCCTGGTGAACGTGGCCCGCTGGTGCGGCATCGACCCGGAGGCGGGCCTGGCGGGCACCAACCGACGCTTTCTCGATCGCTTCTCACGGGTCGAGGCGGCCCTGGGGGGCGAGATCGGCGGCCGCAGCATCAGCGAGCTGGAGAGCCACTGGCGCGCGGCCAAAGCCCAGATCCGCGCTGAGGGCGAGCGGGGCTGAAGACTTCCTCACCCATCTGTCATGAGCGCCCTCACCGTTCGCCTGCCCGACGACAAACACCAGCGACTCAAGGCCCTCGCTCAGAGCCGCGGCACCACCCTGAACCGACTCATCGACGAAATGACCACGCTGATGCTGGCTGAGTACGACGCCGAAACCCGCTTCCTGCTGCGCGCGGCAAGGGGAGCCG
>VGPQ01000477.1 GCA_016882555.1 Cyanobacteria bacterium M_surface_7_m2_040 | reverse complement strand
GCTCGGGGTGCGGGCCATGTCTAGCAGCTCTCGGATACTCAGCCTGCCGGTGCCGGTGTCATCTGCTCGCCAGGTTTCTTCGTAGCTGAGCAGGTGCGCCAGGCACTGCCGGCTTTCAGCGGTGCCGTCCTGATCGTCGCTGCCGGTCTCACCCAGTGCTGCAGTGGCGCTCCAGCCGATCGAATCGAGCCAATGGACTGCTTCTGTGTCGTCCACAGCGGCGGTGCTCACCAGCAGATGGGCACCAGCCAGCAGAGCCCCGTAGGTATCGCCTGCACGGGCAGCAGCACCGCACCCCAGCTGGGCCTCAACCGCGCGGCGGAAGGTAGCCACATTGGCCCGCAGGATTGATAGGTGGTTGAAGGCGCGGCGCAACAGCCGAGCGCCGGTCTCGGGTGTCAGCAGCTCCTGCAGGCGTCGATCCACTGGAGCCCATTCAGCCTGCGGCACTTGTTCGCGCCCCACCAGCACGGTGCGCGATCGCTCAGCCGGGTTGGTGATAGTCGCGTTGATGCCGACCATTGCGACGCTCGAGCGGATCGCGTAACTGAGCGCCTGTCCGTGGGTAGTGCCGCGATCCGTGGGGCTGCCGTCATAACTGAGCCGTGCCAGCCGCAAGTGCCCCTCCCGGCGGCTCTGGTCTTCTCCCTCGGATTCGTCGATCAGCACCGGCAGGGTGTCGGCCTTGAGCAGCTGACGGATGCCGGCCTCAGTGCTGTTGCTCCTGCTGATCGCCAGGCCGGCCAGCAGCGGCTGCAGCACACGCTCACGGGTGAACGTCTTGCCAGAGCCGAAACGGCTTGTGATCTGCAAGGCTGGGCGCTTCTCAAGGGCACCGCCGACGTTGGCCAGCACCGCCCACCCCAGTAGGTGCAGCGGATCGAGAGGGGTTGCCCATCCCATCGCCTCCACCGCCTTCAGGATCTCTCGGCCCTCGGCGTCAGAGAGCGGATCCACGGTGCGCTCAACGTCAAGTTGTGGCAGGCGGGGGTAGTGGTGGGTGCTGCGGTGCTCGATCAGCGCCACTTCCTGCCCGTCCACTTCCAGGCGGTCACCCAGGTGCCAAACCACTCGGTCGCCTTCCATCCACACGCCGCGGCCTCGGATGCCTTCTGGGGCAAAGACGTTGGCGCGGTTGGCTTGCTCGATTACATCGCTGCAGGCCGCGGCCCAATCAACCGGGCCCTTTTCACCCGGATGCCGGTGTTTCCACCAGCCGATCGGTGCGAGATGTAGCAACGGGCCAGGCTGAGAAGAGGGTTTGATGCTTGCGATCTGCCCGGTCTGGCGGTGTTGGTAGTAGACACGGGAGCGTTCTGAGCACCAACCCAGCACGCGGTAGGGGGCCACGTCGGGCTCTTGTTCGCTCTCCTCCTCCTCCTCCTGTTGACGAGCTAAGGCCTCAACGATCGCCGCCACCTGCTCGGCTGCAGTGCCAGCTGCGTCATCAATCGAGCCTCCTGCTGGTAGGCCCTGCCACACCTCAGAGGCCTTCACAACCACCAGTGGTATGTGCACGTGAGCCGCGGCTAAAGCCGCTTGCTCTGCCCGGCGTTGCCCCTCAGCGTCGTTGTCGGCTAGGTAGACGATGCCCAATACGCCACCGGCCTGCAGGTCCTGGTAACGCTCTGCGATCTGCTCAACCTTGTGGGCGTGGCCCGGTTGACTGATCGCACTCACACCCGCTTCTAGGGCGATCTCACAGCACT
>VGPQ01000476.1 GCA_016882555.1 Cyanobacteria bacterium M_surface_7_m2_040 | reverse complement strand
CCCTCATACCAACAGCTCAACCGTGGACCAACGGCCTGGATCTGCAGCAGTCGCTGCTTCCCGGGCATGGCCAGCCACCCTTTGAGGCGGATCGCACACTGCTCATCAAGCAACGTGTGCAGGGCGGTTTCCAGGCTTGCCTGAGTCCAGAGGCCCTGCAGGTCGAGAACCAGGCTCTCGATCGCCACATGGGCGTGATCATGCTGATGCTCATGGGCCGTGTGAAGGCCGTGGTCATGAGCCTCGTGGTAGTGGTCGTGCTCTCGATCAAGCCTGGGCTGCCGCTGCAGCAGGCTGGTGCCGAGCAGGATCTCGGGATCGTGGGCGCCATGGGCCACAG
The DNA here is from genome assembly GCA_016882555.1 of Cyanobacteria bacterium M_surface_7_m2_040. Lineage (GTDB taxonomy): Bacteria > Cyanobacteriota > Cyanobacteriia > PCC-6307 > Cyanobiaceae > RGUW01. Next base: position 1,375 of record VGPQ01000476.1, on the reverse strand, counting down.
GCAGCATCGGTGTTCCCGGGCGGGTGCGCTGCTGCAGCGAGGTGGTGAGGGCAGCGAGATCTGCGGTGTCGAGCAGATCCGAGCGGCTGATCAGCACCAGGTCGGCAGCCTGCAGCTGATCCTCGAACAGATCTTCAATCGCATCGAGGTGATCGAGGCTGGGATCGGCAGCGCGCTGGGCCTCCAGGGCCTGGGCATCGGCCACCACATGACCTGCCGCCAGGGCCTGACCATCGACCACCGCAACCACCCCATGCACGCGGGTGCGGGTGCGCACCGAGGGCCAGCCGAAGGCGGCCACCAACGGCTCAGGCAGCGCCAGACCACTGGTCTCCACCACGATGCCGTCGAGCTGATCGGCGCGCTCCAGAAGCCGTTCCATCGTGGGCAGGAAGTCGTCCTGCACGGTGCAGCAGAGGCAGCCATTGGCCAGTTCGACCAGACGCCCGTCGAGCTCGTCCTCAGGGCAGAAGCCACAGGAGCGAAGCAAGTCGCCATCAATGCCCACCTCGCCGAATTCGTTGACCAGGACGGCGAGCCGCTGGCCGCTGTTGAGCAACAGATGGCGCAGCACGGTCGTTTTGCCGGCACCGAGAAAACCGGTCACAACCGTGACCGGTAGGCGGGTAGGGGTGTGCATCGCCGCCTCAGGCCAGGGCCTGGCTGAGGGCGGTCACCACACCAGCGCCGATCAACAGGGCGGCCACCAGGCGACGGCCATGGCGTTGCAGCTGCCTGGCCGCCGGTTGCAGCAGGGCCAGTGACACGACCAACAGCGTGCCCTGGCTGAGCAGCAGGCCGCCCAGATAGGCAACCAGGGGCATGGCGCTCCAATCGAGCACCACGGCGCTCAGCACATAGCCATGCAGGGCCATGGCCGGCAGCAGCAGCCAGCCCGGCAGACGGCCTAGCAACACCAGCGCTTCCACCACAAGGGTGAGACTGACCAGGACATCTGCTCCAGGCAGTCCAGGGCCAATGAGGCTCGCTGTGCTGCCCAGCATGCCCACCACCAGCAGACCCACCATCCAGCGCAGCCGCTGACGCAGCCCGACCAGGGCCAGCGCCAGCAGGAACAGCAGGTGGTCGGGTCCCAGCACCGGATGGGCCAGACCGCTGAGCAGGCCGTTGATGGGGGTGGGTTTGAGTCCGGTGATTTCGATGAGATGGTGCGCCTGGGCTGGCGCAGCAGCCATCAGAAACAGAGCAAGGCCGGCGAGCAGCCAGGGTGCTCCCTTGCGCCAATGGGATACAAGCATGGTGTCGGTCCGCGCCGAATTCAAAGGTGGACTCCGGTGGGCGTTCTGACTGGGCCCAGAGGACCTTCACAGCTGCGGGACAGCGCCGGATTTGCACCGGACTTTCCCCCTTGCGT
>VGPQ01000475.1 GCA_016882555.1 Cyanobacteria bacterium M_surface_7_m2_040 | reverse complement strand
CTGGGCAGCCTGCTGCTCCCAATAGCGAGCCGCCTGCTGATGGTGAACATGGGTCGGCGATGCCAGGGCCAGCCACACATTGAGATCGGGACAATCGACCAGGGCGATCACGACTCGATCAGCTCGAACAGGCCGGCATTGCTGAGCTGGGCTTCGCCAATAGGTAGAGGTCCTTGCAGCCTGGGCAAGGCCGCCGCTGAACGCGCTGGCGCTGCGGCCTGGGGCGGGGAGTCGAGGCCCTGCTCCACATAGCTGCGCAACAGCTGCTTGAGGGTGAGGCGCTCGCTGGCGGCGCGAGCCTTCAACCGCGCAAACAACGGATCGGGCAACTCCAGCGTGGTGCGCATGACCGTTCGATCGAAAGATGCGCACTTTAATGCGCATCTTTGACCGCCAGGGGATTGGTGGGCGGGTTCTCCATCGAACCCACCACGTTGAATCCCTTGCGGCGCAGCAGCGCTTCCTTGGCCGCTTCTTCTTTGTCGGCGGCCACCATCTCGGCCACCAGCTCTTCGAGGGTGGTGGTGGGGGTCCATCCCAGTTTCTCCTTGGCGCGAGTGGGATCGCCCAGCAGCGTTTCCACCTCGGCGGGTCTGAAGTAACGGGGGTCGATACGCACCACCACGGCGCCGGTGTCGGAGCGGCGACCCGTCTCACCCACGCCCTCGCCCTCCCAGACCAGGGGGCCCCAGCCCAGCTCGCTGGCAGTGAGCTCGATGAAACGGCGCACCGACTCCTGACGGCCGGTGGCGATCACGAAATCCTCGGCAACCCCCTGCTGCTGCAGCATGCGCCACTGCATCTCGACATAGTCGCGGGCGTGGCCCCAGTCGCGCAGCGAATCGAGATTGCCCATGAACAGGCATTGATCGAGGCCCGCATCGATGCGGGCCAGGCCACGGGTGATCTTGCGGGTGACGAAGGTTTCGCCCCGCCGCGGTGATTCGTGGTTGAAGAGGATGCCGTTGCAGGCATACATCCCGTAGCTCTCGCGGTAATTCACCGTGATCCAGTAGGCGTAGAGCTTGGCGACGCCATAGGGGCTGCGCGGGTAGAACGGCGTCGTCTCTTTTTGGGGAATCTCCTGCACCAGGCCGTAGAGCTCGCTGGTGCTGGCCTGGTAGATGCGCGTCTTGGCCGTCAGCCCCAGGATCCGCACCGCCTCGAGGATGCGCAGGGTGCCGAGCGCATCGCTGTTGGCGGTGTACTCAGGCGACTCAAAGCTCACCTGCACGTGGCTCTGGGCACCCAGGTTGTAGATCTCGTCAGGCTGCACCTGCTGCACGATGCGGATCAGGTTGGTGCTGTCGGTGAGATCGCCGTAATGCAGCACCAGCCGCGGGTCGCTCTCGTGGGGGTCCTGATACAGGTGATCGATGCGGTCGGTGTTGAAGCTGCTGGCCCGCCGCTTGATGCCGTGCACCACATAACCCTTCTCCAGCAGCAGTTCGGCCAGATAGCTGCCGTCCTGGCCGGTGATGCCGGTGATCAGGGCCACACGGCCGGCGCAGCTGCTGTCCACGGGCACCACCTTCATGAATCGATCAGCTGATTCTGGAGGACCCCAGCCATGGCACCAATACCAGGCGCTGGCAGAGTTCCAGGAACGCTCCGCACCCCCACCGCCCCAACCCCTTGGCCCATCTGCTGATCACCGGAGGCGCCGGCTTCATCGGCAGCCACACCTGCCTGGTGCTGCTACAGGCCCGCCGCAG
>VGPQ01000474.1 GCA_016882555.1 Cyanobacteria bacterium M_surface_7_m2_040 | reverse complement strand
GCCTTGATCGCTGCGACGCAGCCGTTGCAGCGATCGCATTGAGCGTGCTTGTAGAACGTCTCGTGGCGATCCGGTTTCAGTTGCGAGCCCGCCGCCCCCGATTGCGCGATCCTGGGCTGTACGCCTCGAGCCCCATCACGGCCACTCCATGACCGGTTCCGATCTGCTTGGCACGAGCCACGATTTCGTCTGGGGACTGCTGGTCGATTGGATCCTCTATGTGGGGATCTTCCTGAGCCTTGGCCTCAACTGGCTTCCGCTGTGGCAGTTGCCCTTTGCCGTGAGCCAGGCTCTGCGCTCGATGAAACGCCCCGCCAGCGACGACGGGATCTCAGCGTGGGCCGCCTTGATGACCAGCACCGGCGGCACCATCGGCACCGGCAGCCTGGCGGGGATTGCCTTCATGCTGAGCATCGGTGGGCCGGGCTCGCTGCTGTGGATGTGGGTGGCGACGCTGGTGAATATCGCCACCAAATGTGCTGAAACCCTGCTGGCGGTGCAGTACCGCAGCCGCAATGACAAGGGGGAGCTGGTCGCCGGGCCGATGTACTACATCCAAGCCGGTCTCGGCCCATCCTGGCGCTGGATGGCCGTTCTGTTTGCGCTCATGGGTACCATCGGAGCCTTCGGGCTGGGCAACGGGGTCCAGTCGGTCGAGCTCAACAAGAGTCTCGGGCTGTTGGTGGGCCTGCCCTCGTTGTTCAGCGCTTGCCTGGTGGCAGTCTGCTGCCTGTGGATCCTGCAGGGCGGGATCTGCCGCATCAGCAGTGCGAGCAGGATCCTTGTGCCGCTGATGGTGGTGTTCTACCTGGCGGGCACCAGCTATCTACTGGCCCAGCACCTTGATGTGATGCCGCGCGTTCTGCGCTCAATATTCAGCGATGCCTTCAACCCGCGATCGATCGCCGGCGGCTCGCTGTTCATGGTGATTTCCGCCAGTGTGCGCCGCGCCGTGTTTGCCCAGGAGATCGGCATGGGCACGACCCCGATCGTGCATGGGGTCACCAGCCCCCAAGACCCGGTGCTGCAGGGCATGGTGGCCACACTCAGCAGCCTGACGACGGCCCTGGTGGGCACGATGACTGGCCTGATGGTGATCAGCAGCGAAAGCCATCTGGCCAACCAGGACGGCATCACGATGTTGAACCGTGCATTCGAATGGAGCCTGAGCGGCGGCTCAGCTGTAACCAACATCAGCACGGTGCTGTTTACATTCACCACCATCATTGTGTTTGGCTACTACGGCGAGCGTTGCGCTGAATTCCTCTTCGGCACTCGCAGCAATCTGCCGTTTCGCCTTGTCTGGTGTGGCGTTCTCGTGGTTTCAGCGATCACCGGTGATCGGGCGATCTGGCAGATCACCGAACTGCTCAATGCCTTGATGGCCCTGCCCAACATTCTGGCCCTGGTGATGCTGTCGGGCGGCATCTTTCAGCTCACCAAGTCGTACACCTTCTCGCAGCGCTGAGCGATGGAGCTGCTGGTGCTGGGCGGGGGGCTGATGGGCCTGGCCATCGCCCATCAACTGGCCCGCCGCGGCCGCAGCGTGCGCGTGATCAGCCGCAACCGCAAGGAGGCCGCCGGCTTTGTGGCGGCCGGCATGCTGGCGCCCCATGCCGAGGGCCTGGGCGGTGCGTTGCTGCAGCTGGGGCAGGCCAGCCTCGATCGCATCCCGGCCTGGGTGGCCCAGATCGAAGCCGACAGCGGCCTGCCGTGC
>VGPQ01000473.1 GCA_016882555.1 Cyanobacteria bacterium M_surface_7_m2_040 | reverse complement strand
TGCTGCCGCTGCTCAGGAGCCTCTGGCCGCAAATCGTGTTGGGGCTGTTGCTCGTGCTGGCGGGTTACGGCATTCGTTATGGCCGCTGGCGGTTGCTGCTCGCTGCGGTCGATCAACGTCCCCCGGTCGCGGCGGACAGTTGGATCTGGATGGGCTCCTACGCGTTCACAGCTACCCCGGGCAAGTCGGGAGAAGCGGTGCGTTCGTTGCTGCTCAAGCAGGAGTGCGGGGTGCCAGTGCCGCCGACCTTGATGGCGCTGGTGGTGGAGCGGCTTACCGATTGCACGGCAGTGCTGCTGTTGCTCCTTCTCAATGTCTCCTTGCTGCTGCGCTGGCAGGTGCCGCTGGCAGTGCCAATCGGCCTGGCAGGCGGCATTGCGATCGGTGCAGCAGCTCTGAGCAGAAACCAGAGGGGCCAAGGGTGCCTGAAGTCGATCGTCCTGCGGATGCTCCCCCGAAAACTCGCCGGTGTAGGCAGTGACGGATTGACGGCGCTCAAAGCGCTGCTGCGGCCCCGCGTGCTGCTGCTGGCCACGGTGATCGGGGCGGTGGCCTGGAGCCTGGAGGGTGTGAGCCTCTGGCTGTTGCTGCGCGCAATGGGTATCGAAGGAATCGGTATCGGCGGCGCCACGATCGCCCACACCGCCGCGGGGCTGCTCGGCGCCCTCACCCTGCTGCCCGGTGGGCTGGGCAGCACTGAGGCCGGCACGGTCGGGTTGCTGGCCTTGCAGGGCGTGGGTGTCGCTGCAGCCACACCAGCGACGCTGCTGATCCGGCTGATGACCCTCTGGTTCGCAACAGCCCTGGGCGTGGGTTGCCTGCTGTGGCCAACACGCCCGCGTCCATGAAGGACGCCAACGTCACAACCCAACCTGTCGAGGCGTCGTTGGCTATGTCCAGCTGGACCGTCAGAGCAGCTCTGGAGATAACGCAAGCCATGACGATGGCTGCCCTGCCGCTATCCAGCGGGACCTACGCCAAGCAAGACTCGATCCCATGAGAAGCAGCGTCCAGTCCCCAATCCGCAGCGCATTCGTGCTGGGCAGTACCAGCGCGGTGGCCCGCGCGATCTGCCTGGAGCTCGCCCGGCGGGGCTGCAGCCGCTTCCATCTGGTAGCGCGCGATCCAGCCAGGAACCAGCCACTGGCCGCTGAGCTCGCAGAGCAGTTCGGAGCCGCCGTGAGCGTCGAGCAGACCAACCTCCTGGCCGATGCCGCCCTGGAGCCAATCCGCCGGCCTGATGTGGGGGAGTTCGATCTGTACCTGATCACCGCTGGCTCGCTCGGGGATGCTGAGCTGGCTCGCAGCGACGCTGGCGAGGCGTTGCGAATCACGGCAGCCAACTACAGCGGCCTGCTGCCGTGGATCACCGCCATCGCCACCCCCGAGCGTCTCGCGCGGCCTGGGCGGCTGTGGGTGTTCAGCTCGGTGGCGGCTGATCGAGGGCGGCCCTCCAACTACCACTATGGAGCGGCCAAGGCTGCCCTAACGGCCCTGTGTGAGGGGTTGCTGCTGCGCTGCCACGGCAAGCCGTTTGCCGTGCGGATCATCAAGGCCGGTTTCATGGCCACCCCGATGACCGTGGGCAAAGCGCCGCCGGTTCTGTGTGTCAGCCCCGAGTCGGTGGCCCATGACTTGCTGCGGAACCCGAATCAACGCGGCATCGAATACCTCCCCTGGTGGTGGTCTCCCCTGATGCTGTTGATCCGTCTTCTGC
>VGPQ01000472.1 GCA_016882555.1 Cyanobacteria bacterium M_surface_7_m2_040 | reverse complement strand
CAGCATGCGCAGTCCCGTGATCAGGTTGTAAAACGCCCCCATCCAGAACGCATCCAGCACCGATAGGGCAAACAGGGTGGAGCGTTCCTCAAACCACGGCGTGCGCAAAGCCATCGCTGCCCCTCAATTGCCGTAGCCCAAAGGGTTCTGCTGCTGCCAGCGCCAGGCGTCGCGGCAGATCGTGGAGAGATCCCGGCGCGTGCTCCAGCCGAGTCTGTGTTGCGCTCCGATTGGGTCGGCCACCGACACGGCTGAATCACCGGCGCGCCGCTGGCACAGCTCGTAGGGAACGGGCACACCGTTGACGGTTTCAAAGGCCTTGACCATCTCGAGCACCGAGTGGCCCTGGCCGCTGCCGAGGTTGAGCGTCAACATCTGCGGCGGTTCTTCCACCAGCGTTTGCAGCGCTGCGCAGTGGCCTTCCGCCAGATCCATGACGTGGATGTAATCCCGCACCCCAGTGCCATCGGCGGTGGGCCAGTCGTTGCCATAGACCTGCAGCCGCTCCAGCTGGCCACTGGCCACCTGGCAGATCAGCGGCAGCAGGTTGCTGGGGATTCCGTCAGGGTCTTCGCCGATCACGCCGCTCTCGTGGGCCCCTACCGGGTTGAAGTAGCGCAGGCAGGCGATGCGCCAGCCCTGCTCGCCCGCCCCGCTGCTGGCCGCCAGATCATGCAGCATCTGTTCCACAGCGGCTTTGGTCTGGCCGTAGGGGTTGATGGGCTTGATGGACTGCGATTCGTGGATCGGCACGGATTCGGCCATGCCATACACGGTGGCGCTGCTGCTGAACACGATCGTGCGGCAGTGGTTCTCCGCCATCACATCGAACAGCTGGCGGCTTCCGCCCACATTCACATCCCAGTAATCCAGGGGCTTGGCTACCGACTCGGCCACCGCCTTCAGCCCGGCGAAATGGAGCACGGCTGCGATCGGCGCGTCATCGAGGGCCTCAAAAGCGACCTGCAGGTCATGGGCGCGGCGAATGTCGCCTTCGATCAGGCTCAATCGGGTGCGGCGGTTCGTGGACTCCCGCCAGCGCCAGCAGCGGTTGCTCCCGCCCACCAGCCCCTGCCTGGGCTCGCTCTGCAGGCCTGCCAGCGTGGCCACGGCCCGCAGGGCATCGACAGAACCATTGGAGAAGTCATCCACCACCACCAGCGTGTGGTCCTGCTGCAGCAACGTGAGGCAAGCGTGGCTGCCGATGTAGCCCGCCCCTCCGGTGATCAGCAGATTGGCCATAGTGCGAAGCTACGCCCAGCAGCAGCCCTCTCCTGACTGCGATCAACCAGTCTGGCGAACAGCACAAAGCCCGCTCCCGCCCGATCCTGGTGACCGGCGTGGCCGGGTTTATCGGGGCGGCGGTGGCGCGGGCCCTGCTGCAACGCGGTGAGCGCGTGGTGGGGCTCGACAACCTCAACCCCTATTACGACCCGGCGCTCAAACGGGCCCGCTTGGCCTGGCTTGAGGCCGCCGCCGGCCCGCAGCAGTTTTGCTTTGAGCAGCTGGATCTGGCCAGTGGCGAGGCGGTGGGCGCCCTGTTTGCTCGCGAGCGGCCCCGGGCCGTGGTGCACCTGGCGGCCCAGGCTGGGGTGCGCCACTCGCTCGAGAATCCGGGCTTGTATGTGCAGAGCAACCTGGTGGGCTTTGGCCACGTGCTCGAGGGGTGCCGCCAGCAGGCGGTGGAGCATCTGGTCTACGCGTCCAGTAGCTCGGTCTATGGCGGC
>VGPQ01000471.1 GCA_016882555.1 Cyanobacteria bacterium M_surface_7_m2_040 | reverse complement strand
AACCGACCCGGTTCCAGAGGCCGAATTGATAGCTGATGGCGGGGTCCTGCTCGATCAGGGCCGACACCTGCTGGGGGCCCAGCAGCAGGCGCTGCTGCGGGAATCGCACCAGCTGCAGCTGGCCGTAATGCGGTGGGTCATTGCGGGCCACCAGCCAGCCCACCATGTTCGAGCGTTTCAGCGGTGAGAACGGCTGCAGCATCACAAACTCCGGCTTGCTCTGACCCGGCAGCTGAATGGTGACGTGATACGGCCGCACCGGCACGTTGCTGGAGCCATAGATCTCCAGCGGAATCGACCAGACGTCATCGCCGTTGTAGAAGGTGCGCACGTTGGTCACGTGGTAGCGCAGCAGCCGCTCGGCCTGAATCGTGAACTGGCTCTGGGGCACCTGAATGTGGTCCTGCAGCTCCTGCGGCATCGCCGCCAGCGGCTTGAACAGTTCCGGGAACGCCCGTCGCCAGGTGCGCAGGATCGGGTCGCTGGGATCGCTCACATACAGCCAGACCCTGCCGTCGTAGGCATCGACCACCGCCTTGACCGGGTTGCGGAAGTAGCGGATGCCCGCCTTGTTGGCCTCGGAGTAGGGGTAGCTGCGGCTGGTGGTGAAGCCATCGAGCATCCAGTACTGGTGCTGGCCGGGTGAAAAATCAGGGCTGTTGGGCAGGCGCACGGTCACCAGATAGGGCTGGCTCTCAAAGCGCAGAAACGGCAGGATCGCGGCCAGGCGCTGATTGACCTGCCGGCGGATCAGCAGGCGGGAGCTGGCGGTCAGCGAGCCGCTGGCCAGCAGCCTGGGCTCCTGCAGATACACCGCCGCCATCAGCCGCAGGGGCAGCGTTCCCACCGCAATGCCGGCGCGGCCGTCGTAGTGTGAATATATGTTCAGATCACCGTCGGGATAGTCGAATTCCCGCACCTGCGAAGGGGCGATCGCATAGGGCGTCGCCGCCGAGGAGAAGTACAGCCGCGGCCGGCCCACAGGCAGCACCTCCTTGGCCCGGGCGGAGGGGATGCCCAGCTGCGGAATGCCCTGAACGATGCCTCCGCGTCCCAGGTCCTTGACGAAATAGAGCGGCAGCCCATCGGGGCCGACCGCATTCACCGATGACACCGTGAAGCCGTAGCCGTGGGTGAACACCAGATGTCGGTTGAGCCAGGTGGCCGCCGCCTTGGGCAGGCTGCCGGTGTCGAGTTCGCGGGCGGCGATCAGCACCTGCCGGGAGCCGTCGCGTTTGGGGTCGGCCGTCAGCGGATAGCGATCCACCGCGGCTGAGGCGAAGCGGTAATACAGCCGCAGCTGCTGCATCTGGCGGTTGGTGGCCAGCAGCGGCCGGCTGTCCCAGAGGCGAATGTTGGCGACGGTGCCCTGGGCCTGCCTGAGATCGTCCGCCTTGAGCTCCTGGCGGGGATCCAGCAGCCGCTCCTGCATGCTGTTCAGCGCAAAGGCGTCCCGGGTGGCTTCGATGCTGCGCTGGAGGTAGGGGGTTTCCACCTCCAGCTCCCGCGGCTGCACCCAGAGCCGCTGCAGCAGCGGCGCCATGACCGATTCGGCCAGGGGCACCAGCAGGGCGGCCGAGACCAGCGGCACCAGGCCCTGGCGCCGCAGCCAACCGCGCGGTCTGGGCAGCAGCAGCGCCAGGGCGGTGATCAGCAGCAGTGCCGCCAGCAGCACCCGCAGCGGCAGCCGCACGTGCAGATCCACCCAGCCCGCACCACTGGCCACACCGCT
>VGPQ01000470.1 GCA_016882555.1 Cyanobacteria bacterium M_surface_7_m2_040 | reverse complement strand
ACCCAAACACGCAGATCAATCGCCCTTTGGCAAACGGACGGCTGGCGCTCAGAGCGTTCTCGAGGCCATCGGGCGTGTGGGCGTAGTCGACCAACACGGCCGGCATGGGGTTCTGGCTCGCGAGCTGCACCCGTTCCATGCGCCCCGGCACCCCCTTGAAGCTGGCGAGGCCCTCGAGCAGGGGCTCCAGGGGCAAGCCGAGTTGCAGCAGAACTCCGACGGCCTGCAATTGGTTCATCAGGTTGAAGCGGCCGATCAGCGGCGACTGGAATGCTCCCTGGCCCAGCGGGCTGATCAGGGTTCCGGAGACGCCACCGGCCTCGAACTGCAGATTCAGCATCTGCAGTTCGGCAGGGCTGCCGGGGCTGAGTGAGCTGCGCCAGCAGCGCGCGCCCAGCCGTTCAGCCAGCCGCGCACCCCAGGGATCATCGACATTGATGACCGCATGGGCGGCATGGGCCGCAGCATCAGGGCCACCCCCCGTGAGCAGCGGCTGCTCAAACAGCAGGGCCTTGGCCTCGAAGTAGGCCTCCATGGAGGGGTGGTAATCGAGGTGGTCCTGGGTGAGGTTGGTGAACACCGCGGCGCTGAAGCGCGTGCCGGCCACCCGCTTCTGATCCAGGGCGTGGGAGCTCACCTCCATCGAGCCGATCTGGGCGCCGGCCTCGACCGCGTGGGCGAGTTGGGCCTGCAGCACATCGGCAAAGGCAGTGGTGTGCTGTGCGCTGACGCTCGTGCCTGGCCAGCGGTTCACCAGGGTGCCAAACAGGGCACTCGGGTGGCCGCAGGCGATGCTGAGGTGCTCGATCAGGTGGGTGGTGGTGGTCTTGCCGTTGGTGCCCGTGACCCCCACCAGCTTCAGCCGCAGACTGGGGTGTTGCCAGTAGGCGGATGCCAGCTCGCCGGCCCAGCGGGCTACCGGCGACGGCACCACCAGCACCGCCTCCTCGGGGGCCGGCGGCTCGGCCGCGGCGGCCGCCTCGCTGATCACGGCGGCGCAGGCCCCATCGGCCAGGGCCTGACGCCAGTAGCGACCCCCATCCACCCTGGTGCCTTCCATGCCCACAAACAGGGTGCCGGGCCCCACACGCCTGGAATCACAGCTGATGCTGCTCACCGGCCCGTTGGCCAGGTGATCCGGCGGTTCCAGCCCCACCTGGTTGAGCAGGGGATGGAGCAGCAGAGTCATGCGAGCGCCAGGGCGAGCTGGGCCCTTTCTAGGCGAGGTTGGCGGTCAGGCCAGGGTCTCCAACTGCTGCTGCAACCAACGCTTCAAAGCCTCGCCCATCAACCGGGGTGACACCCGCGGCAGCTCGGCGGGCTGGGCCTGCGCACGTGGCACAGCCAGCACCGGCACCTCCAGGCCATAGCGGGCCTGCAATTCAGGATCGGCATCCACATCCACCACCGTGAGCCGGGGAGGGGGCGTCAAGGCGCGGAGCTTGTCCTCCAGACCGGCGCAGAGGCAGCAACCCTGCCGTGAATACAGCACCAACTCCATCAGTCGGGCACTGGATCGCAGCCGCAGGGGGTCCAGGGGTGGCAGCGCAGCAGCCGTTTCAGCGTTAACCAGCCGCCGCGCAGGGCACCGTGTCGGGCAATCGCCTCAAGGCCATAGGCGCTGCAGCTGGGCACAAAGCGGCAGCGGGGCCCCAGCAGCGGCGAGACCCACTGGCGGTAGATCTGGATCAGCAGCACCAGCACAGCAGCCAGCGGGTCAAGGCGTACTGAGGTGTTC
>VGPQ01000469.1 GCA_016882555.1 Cyanobacteria bacterium M_surface_7_m2_040 | reverse complement strand
CGCCTTGCGCAGCCGCAGCTCATGCAACAACGGATCGGGGGCCACCAGGCCAAGGGCCGCGTGACCCTGGCGCGGCGCCCGATCGAGCTGGCCCGCCCAGGCGGCGATCACCAGCGGCTCGACCTTCGGATACTTGCCGACGCGAAAGGCGATGCCCTCGGCCCCCTTGAGGTAGTCGGCCAGGCGCTGGGGCAGCTCGTCGATGGGGTGGGCGATGTCGGCGCCAAACTGCTCGACGGCGCCTTCGGTGCCCCAGCGAAAGCCATGCCACACCTCGGCACTGGCCTCGCGCGGCGGCACGAACAACACAAACCGCTCGCCCTCGCTCCGGTGGGGCAGGAACAGGGCCACTGCATCGGGCTCATCGAAGCCGGTGAGGTACCAGAAGTCGCTGTTCTGGCGAAAGGGCCACTCGCAGTCGGCGTGGTGCACCGCCAGGGGTGCCGCCGGAATCACCGCCGCCGCCGTGCCCAGGGCGTCAAACAATCGCGCCCGCCGCGCGGCAAACACGGCCGGCTGGCTGAGGGCGTCGAGGGCGAGGGTGGTCGGCATGACTCCATAACTACGGCAGACTCAGCATGTCTGTGCCACGGCCCCGCCGTTGCCCCCGGTTCCCTCCACCTCCGAGCGCTGCCGCCTGCTGCTGTCGCACTGGCGCAGCACGCTCAAGCTGAGCAACCGCGAACGCGGGCTGCTCGGTGGCCAGCTGCGGCTGCTGGATGCCCAGCTGCAGCGGCTCGAGGAGGGTCGGCTGCGCGTCGCGGTGTTCGGCCGGGTGGGGGTCGGCAAATCCAGCCTGCTGAACGCGTTGCTGGGGCAGCAACGCTGTGCCACCGACGTGGCCCATGGCTGCACCCGCCGCCAACAGGTTGAGGCCTGGCCGCTCACGCTCCCCGGTCTCAGCGCCGTGGAGCTGGTGGACACCCCGGGGATCGACGAGATCGCCGCCGCCGGACGGGCGCGCCTGGCCTCACGGCTGGCCCTGCATGCCGACCTGGTGCTGCTGGTGCTCGACGGTGACCTCAACCGCATTGATCTAGAGGCCCTGCAGCAGCTGGCGCTCAGCGGTAAGCCGCTGCTGCTGGTGCTCAACCGCTGCGACTGCTGGAGCCCTGAAGAGCAGCAGGAGCTGCTGGCCAGCATTCGCCGCAGGCTGCCGGCGGGCCTTGCGGGCGCCACGATCGTGCCGGTGGCGGCGGCACCGCGGCAGCCCACGCTGCTGGCCGATGGCCGCGTGCGCAGCGAGCCCACAGCACCGCGAATCACCGCCCTGCGCTCCACACTGCTGACGCTGCTGCAGGAGCAGGGTGAGCTGATGCTGGCCCTGGGCAGCCTGCGCAGCGCCGATCGCTTTCATCAGGCCCTGCACCAGGGCCGGCTGCGCCATGGTCGCCAGGCGGCCCAGAGCCTGATCGGCCGCTTTGCAGCGATCAAGGCCACCGGCGTGGCGGCCAACCCGCTCCTGCTGCTCGATCTGGCCGGCGGCATCGCCTGCGACACCGCCCTGGTGCTGCAGCTCTGCCAGCTCTACGGGCTGCCGATGCACAGCCAGGGGGCCCGCGCGCTGCTGGGGCGCCTCTCGGGACACAACGCGCTGCTGGGCGGGGTGCAGCTGGGGCTGCAGGCCTTGCTGGGCGGCGTGCGCCAGCTGCTGCTGCTGGCGGCCCCGTTCAGCGGTGGGCTGAGCCTGGCCCCGGCGGCACCGGTGGCCCTGGCCCAGGCGGCCCTGGCCGTACACACCACCCGC
>VGPQ01000468.1 GCA_016882555.1 Cyanobacteria bacterium M_surface_7_m2_040 | reverse complement strand
GCTGCTGATGCCGCTCAGCAGGCCTTCGAGGCCGCCGCCCAGATCGTTGCCACTGCCACCGCTGGCGGGCACGGCATCGGCGGCGGTGAGGGTGTAGCGGTTGGCAAAGGCTTCGGCGCGGGCGCGCGAGGCATCGGCGCGGGGCCGATATGCAGCGATCTGCTCCTGGAGATAGCTCTTCAGCGCTCGCAGGTTGCGTTCGCGCTTGCGGCCCGAGTAGGCTTGATAGGTGGCTGCCAGTTTGCGGCCGGCAGCCAGCACCAGGGCGGGGGGGCTGCCGCTGTAGGTCACGTTGAGCACGGAGGTGCCCTTCTCGGCCTTCACCTTCACGCTGCCTTTGGCCCAGCCGCGAAAGCGCAAGCTCTGGGCCTGCTGAGGCGGCAGCTGGCTTTTGACGTAATCAAACACCGGCAGCAGCACCGAGGGGCTTTGCAGCACCGTTTGCTCCGTTTCCTGGCCTGAGGCTGTACCCGCCATGCCGCCAACCGCCCCGCCGGTCAGAATGCCCGCCAGCCCGCCGGCTTTCGAGAGCAACTCTCTGAGGCCGCTGCCGCCTTTGTCCTCGGAGAGCACGATCTGAAATTCGACCTGCCACACCCGCGGGCTGGTGGCTGTGATTAGCCCCGCAGCCGCGAGGCCGAAGCCGGCGCCGGCAGCCAGGGAGCGCCATTGGCGGGCCAGAGCTGCTCCTACCTTGGAAAGATCAATTTCGTCGTCGGAAGCAGGTGCTGCAGGCGCGGTGCTGATCACGGCGAGAAGATGCGGTAGAGAGAATAGATGCTCAGCACTGGGCCGGTGACCTCGTTGAGCACTCCCACGCTGGTGGAGAGCAGGGAATCATCCACGCGCACGATGTCGCCGGCCATCAGGATCGGGTTTTTGTAGTCGCCGGTGGCGGCATTGGGGCTGTAGCTGAAGCGGCGGCGGTCGGTCTGGCCGCTGCGGGTGAAGCGCACAAATTCGACCGGGCCGCGCAGCAGCTGCGGGCCGCCGGAAGCCATCAGGGCCTGGTTGAGGCTGGCGCCCTGGGGCAGGGTGATGGTGCCGGGGGCTTTCACCCGCCCGCTCACAAACACCTCGATGCGATCGGGCGAGAGGTTGGTTTGGGCGGCCTGCAGCACCTGATCGCGCAATTCCACCTTGGAGCTCCCCACCACCACCACATCGCCGTCGTAGAGGCGAATGTTTTGCGCTTCATCGCCCTGGGTGAGCAGGCGCAAGAAATCCAGATCAGCCTGAATCTTGCCGCCGCCGGCGCTGATGGCTTGCCGCCGGGTCACGCTTACCTTCGCCAGGTCGGAGTAGGGCGTGACGCCCAGGCCAGCGCGAATTGCGTCAAACACGGTGGGAAGCCGCAGAGGGTTGGCTGCCAGCAGGGCCCCGGGGGCATCGCCAGCGCCCGCGCTGCCGCCGCTCGCTGCTGTGCCTCCTGAACGCAAGCTCCCCAGCACCTGGCTGGCCAGGGAAGCCAGGCCAGGGTTGCCACTGATGCTTCTGGGCAGCTGCAGGCCCTGCAGGGCCGCGCCGCTTGTGGGGGCAATCGTGGTGGGGCCGCTGGCGGCCGCATCGCTGATCGCCTGCTGGCCGCTCAGGTAGTAGTAGCCGGGGCGGCGCACCTCGCCGCCCACATACACGCGGATCGGCCGGTAAGTGACCGGCCGTACATACACCTGGGGCCGGCGCACGTAGGTTTTGAATTGCTGCTCGAGGAAGTAGCGCAGCTCCTCCACCGTGAGCCCTTCAACAAACAGGGCTCTGAG
>VGPQ01000467.1 GCA_016882555.1 Cyanobacteria bacterium M_surface_7_m2_040 | reverse complement strand
CACCAGGGTGCTCTTGCCGGCGCCGTTGGGGCCCACCAGGGCGGTGTCGGTTTCGGCGGTGAGGCAGAAGCTGACGTCATCCACCACCGGCTGGGCGCCGCGCCGCACGCTCAGGTGGCTAACATCGAGAACCGATTCACCCATGCCTGCAGGCTAGGAGCCGGGCTGCGGCTCAAAAAGGTTGCGAGAGATTGCGAGGCGTGAAGTTGCTTGCTGCTTTGCCATGACGCCTCCCCGACCCATGGGCCACAGGCCATAGCTTCCGCATTCGACGACACCACGACATCCTGCCCATGGCGCTCTCCGTTCAGGCCATCTGACCGCACACCTACAACGCCCGGGTCATCAGCTTTTCGGTCGGTACGGAGGAAACGACGCGCCAGAACGGCCGCTTCGCCCTGCAGCGCGACCGCGCCGGTGCTGACGAACTGATCGAGCAGGCCTACCGCCAGATCTTCTTTCACGCCTTCAAGGCCGACCGCGAGGCCGTGCTCGAATCACAGCTGCGCTCGGGGCAGATCACAACCCGGGAGTTCATCCGTGGGCTGCTGAAGTCGGACAAATTCCGCAATGACTTCTACCGCTGCAACAGCAATTACCGGGTGGTGGAGCAGGTGGTGGGCCGGGTGCTGGGACGCCCCGTGCACGGCGAGGCCGAGCGCATCGCCTGGTCGATCGTGATCGCCCAGAAAGGGCTGCCGGGCTTCATCGATGCCCTGCTCGATTCGCAGGAATACCTGGAAGCCTTCGGCGACGACCTGGTGCCGTACCAACGCTCGCGCACGCTCGCCGGGCAGGCGATCGGTGCGATGCCGTTCAACCAGCAGGCCCCCCCGCTACGACGCCTACTGGCGCGAAGCGATGGCTCGCCGGGCCCCCGCCGGCCGCGGCACCGCCTGGGCACCCAGCGGCGGCTGGCCTCAGCCGGCCTGGCTGGCCGGCCAACCGACCCCGGCCGTGCAGAACGCCTGGCGCTGGTTTGTGGCCACCGGTGGCTTCGTGCTCACCGGCTTCGTGATCTGGACCGCCCTGGCGATGCTCAGCACCGGCGCCCAGGGTTGAGGCTCAGGAGCGTCTGGGGGCGCCCCGACGCGCCGCCAGCACCTGCTGCACATCGCGCCAGCTGACGCCGTGGTGCGCCAGGGCCACCTGCAGATGAAAGACGATGTCGGCCGCTTCGCCGGCAATCTCGGCCGCGTTGCCGTCCTTGCAGGCCATCACGAACTCGGCGCTCTCCTCGCCGATCTTCTTGAGGATGCGGTTGTCGCCGCCCTCCAGAAGCTTGTTGGTGTAGCTGCCCGGCTCAGGGGCATCGCGCCGCCCTTCGATCACCCGCATCAGTTCGGTGCAGGCGTCGGCCGGCGGGGGCGCTGCAGACGCCCCACCTGCTGAGGGCATCGCGCCGCCCTTCGATCACCCGCATCAGTTCGGTGCAGGCGTCGGCCGGCGGGGGCGCTGCAGACGCCCCACCTGCTGAGGGCATCGGGCCGTCGTCAAAGAAACAGCTGCGCGCGCCGGTGTGGCAGGCCACATCGCCCTGCTGCTCGATCGTCAGCAGCAGCACATCGGCATCGCAGTCGTAGCGAAACCCTTTAAGGATCTGGATGTGGCCACTGGTGGCGCCCTTGTGCCACAGCTCTTGGCGCGAACGGCTCCAGTAGTGCACCTCGCCGCTGGCCAAGGTGGCTTCGATCGCCTCCTGGTTCATCCAGGCCACCATCAGCACCGCGCCATCCAGCCAGTCCTGGGCCACCGCCGGAC
>VGPQ01000466.1 GCA_016882555.1 Cyanobacteria bacterium M_surface_7_m2_040 | reverse complement strand
CGGGATGTCAGGGAAGCGGCGGGCCTTGCGAATCGCAAAGCGCAGCACAAAAACCACCGCCAATGCCGCAAACACGGCGGTGCGCGACATCCCCAACAGGATCTGCAGCGGATCCAAGCTGCGGAAGATCTGCATCACCTGCCAGACATCAAAGGTCTGGTTGCTCACCAGGGAGCCAACCAACAGCGCCGTAAACACGAAATAGAGGTAGAGAACCGCACCCGACAGCGCGGGGGCCACCACCCTGGGCAACACCAAATAGAGACGGGTGTCGACACCCAAGCGTGCAAGGGTGCTGCGCTCACCGGTGACCTGAACCATGGCCAGCTCGGTGCTGATCGCCGAGACCGAGCGGGCGGCGATCACCAGCAGCGTGAACACCACGCCCAGCACCTTGGCCATCAGGGTGGCCAACAGCTCCAGCACGGTCGACACCCCAACCGGCAGCGAGGCCTGCAGCGTGAGCACGAAGCCAGCACCGGCCAGGGCAGCCAGCAGCATGACGATGCCGGCCGACTGCACCCCGGTGTAATAGAGCTGGCGAAACAACACCAGCGCCAAGGGGCCGCCCATGGGGATCGACGTGCCTGCTGAGACCAACGCTAGCCAGGGCGGCCAGCGGCGCATCGGCCTCACCGGCGGCATCGCCAGCGGCAAGAGCAGTGTCGCCAGGCTGTTGGCCGAGCGGCATGGGGTGCCGGTGCTGGATGCCGATGGCTACGCGCGCGAGGCGTTGGCCCCAGGGTCGGCGGCGGCCCGAGCCGTGGCGGCCCACTTCGGCGGCGGCGTCTTGGCCCGGGGCTCCGATCCCGATGCGGCCCTGATCGATCGTGCCGCTCTGGGCTCGGTTGTGTTTGCCGACCCCGCTGCACGGCACTGGCTCGAGCAGCTGGTGCACCCGCTGGTGCGCGAGCGCTTTGATGCCGAGCTGGCCAGGCTCGCCGGCGCACCAGTGGTGGTGCTGATGATCCCGTTGCTGTTGGAAGCGGGGCTGGAGGGGCTGTGCAGCGAAATCTGGCTGGTCGACTGCGATGAGACCCAACAGCTGGAGCGGTTGATGGCCCGCAACGGGCTTGCTGAGGCCGAGGCACGCGCCCGCATCGGCGCCCAGTGGCCGCTGGCACGCAAACGAACCCTGGCCACTGTGGTGATTGACAACCGGGGAACACTGTTCGCGCTGGAGGACCAGGTGGCGCGGGCATTGGCCTGAGCCGTCCCAGCCACCCCACGTTGAGCTCCAACCGGGTTGCGCCGAACCGAGCCCTTGGGCAGGCTGGGATTGCCCGAGACCACTCCAACGGTGACCCTGCGACCCGTGCTGCTGCTGGGCCTGTGCAGCAGCCTGCTGAGCCTGCCAAGACCCGCCGCGGCCCAGCCAGCTCTGGCGAGCTTCACAGTTCCCGTTTATGCGCTCACGGCCCGCGGCACCGGCGATCGGCTGGGCAGCCTGCGCTTCAGCCAGAGCGACAAGGGGCTGGTGGTGCAGGCCAACGTGAGGGGATTGGCCCCCGGCCCCAACAGCCTGCACATCCATCAGTACCGGTCCTGCGCTCCAGCCGTGGAGAAGGGGGCCTTGATGCCTGGAGCGGCTGCCGGCCCCCACTGGGATCCCACCGGCGTCATGGGCCCTGGCCATGGCCACGGCAGTCATGGCAGTCATGGCAGTCATGGTGAGCATGGCGGCGGCGGCGCGCTTCCCCTGGGAGACCTTCCCGACCTGATCGCCAACGCCGAGGGCGTCAGCACCAGCGTGGTGTCCGCCCCGCGC
>VGPQ01000465.1 GCA_016882555.1 Cyanobacteria bacterium M_surface_7_m2_040 | reverse complement strand
TGGCCTACCTCGACATCATTCACCGCCTGCGGGGTGAGACCGAGCTGCCCATCGCCGCCTACAACGTCAGTGGTGAATACGCGATGGTCAAGGCGGCCGCCCAGAACGGCTGGATCGACGAACGCGCCGTGGTGCTTGAGACCCTGCTCAGCTTCAGGCGGGCTGGTGCTGATCTGATCCTCACCTACCACGCCTGCGATGCGGCCCAGTGGTTGCGGCAGGGCTGACGACCCGGCCTGGCTTCGGCAGCGGCGCTGACGTAGGCGTTCGCAGCCGCTCCGATGGCCGCCGATCCCGGCTTAGATGGGAGCAGATCAAGGAGAACCGATGCCCGTGAGCCGTCTGGGCCATGTGGCCCTGCGCGTCCAGGACATGGGCCGTGCCAAGGCCTTCTATGAGGCCCTGGGCTTGCGCCTCACCTGGGATGCCAGCGACTGGGCCTACCTGCAGTCACCGCAGAGCGGTGATGGGATCGCCCTGCTGAGTCCTGAGTACAAGGCCGCGGGCCCCCACTTCGCCTTTCACCTCAGCGAACGCAGCCAGGTGGATGCCGTGCATGCTGAACTGGAAGCCGCCGGTCACCGCTGCGGGCCGGTGCATGACCACCGCGACGGCACTGCCTCTTTTTACCTGCAGGATCCAGAGGGCAACTGGCTTGAGGTGCTGTATGAGCCGCCGGCGGGCATACCTTCGAATGTGCCCGGTCAGGCGGCGATTGCCGCGCCGGCAGTGGTTGGCGGGTGACTCCTCAGGCCGAAACCCTCGAGCTGCTCGAGTGGCCGCGGCTGGCCGAGCAGCTCGCTGGCTTTGCCAGCACGGCGGCTGGTCGCCGCCGTTGTTTGGCATTGCCACTGGCCCCTGATCTTGAGGCCAGCCGCGCCCTGGTGGCCGAGACCGGCGAGTTGCATGGCCTCGATGGGGTGCTCGACGGGGGCCTCAGTTTTCAGGGGGTTGCCGATATCGCCCCGGTGGTGGCGCTCTGCGCCAAGGGGGGGATCGCTGCCGGTGAAGCCCTGTTGGAGCTGGCCACCACCCTGGCGGCGGCGCGGCGGCTGCGGCGGCAGATCGAGGATCCCGAGCTCAGGCCCCACACCACAGCCCTGGTGGTGCAGCTGCGCACCCTGCCCGAGCTGGAGCAGCGCCTCAAGGTCTGCCTCGAGGAGGGCGGCCGTGTGGCCGATCGGGCCAGCCCGGCTCTCGAGGGGGTGCGCCGCCAGCTGCAGGGCCAGCGCGCCGAACGGCGTGAGCGGCTGCAGGAGTTGCTGCGTCGCTACGCGCCGCTGTTGCAGGACGGCGTGATTGCCGAGCGCAGCGGTCGCCCGGTGCTGGCCGTCAAGGCTGCCGCCGCGGCACAGCTGCCGGGGCTGGTGCACGACAGCTCGGCGTCGGGCAGCACGGTGTTCATCGAGCCGCAGGCTGTGGTTGCCCAGGGCAACCGCATTCGTGAGCTCGAAGGCCAGGAGCGCGAGCTCGAAGAGCAGGTGCTGCAGCAGCTCAGCGCCCTGGTGGCGGAGCAGGCCGAGGTGCTTGAACCCCTGCAGCGGGTGCTGGCGGCCCTGGACTTCGCCCTGGCCCGTGCGCGCTATGGCGCCGCGTTGGGCGCGGTGCGGCCCGAGTTGCAGGCGGATCCTGGCGCTCCTTTTGAGCTGCGCGAGCTGCGCCATCCGCTGCTGCTGTGGCAGCAGCGCCAGGGTGGCGGGGCGCCAGTGGTGCCGGTGAACATCAGCGTTGCGAGCAGCTTGCGGGTGGTGGCGATCACCGGCCCAAACACCGGCGGCAAG
>VGPQ01000464.1 GCA_016882555.1 Cyanobacteria bacterium M_surface_7_m2_040 | reverse complement strand
CATCTTCATGGTGCTGTTCCTGGTCTTCCTGCTGGTGATCCTGCAGCTGTACAACAAGTCGCTGCTGCTCGAGGGCATCAACGTCAACTGGAACGGCATCAGCTGATCCACGCCGCCCCCATGGTTATTCCATGAACATCTTCGGGATCGGTTTGCCTGAGATGGCGGTCATCGCTGCCATCGGGCTGTTGGTGTTCGGCCCCAAGCGTCTGCCCGAACTGGGCAAGACCCTGGGCCGCACGCTCAAGGGGTTTCAAAGTGCCTCTCAGGACTTTGAAAAGGAATTCCGCACGGCCATCGCCACGGTTGAGCCGACCGATGCTGCCCAGGCGCTGGAGCCTGCGTCGACCCCTGCAGAGGCCAGCCCAGACGCCGACATGGCTGACTCGGGTGGCTCCTCAGCCGCCTGACTTTCAAGGCGGCCTTGGTGACAAGCTCCGAGCCGCGCTCTCCGTTGCGACTGGTGGTTGGCCTGGGCAACCCAGGCGAGACCTACCGGGCCACGCGCCACAACGTCGGCTTCATGGCCCTGGAGCGACTGGCCGCCCGCAGTGGCGCCGGTTTTCGCCATCAGTCGCGCCTGCATGGGCTGGTGGCTGAGGTGGGCCAGGGTGAACGCAGGCTGCGCCTGCTGTTGCCCCAGACGTTCATGAACGACAGCGGCCGCTCCATCCGCGCCGCGCTCGACTGGTTCGGCTTCGATCCCGCCCAGTTGCTGGTGGTGGTCGACGACATGGACCTGCCTCTTGGCAAGCTGCGTTTGCGCGCAGCCGGCAGTGCCGGCGGCCATAACGGCCTGCGCTCCACCATCCAGCATCTGGGCAGCCAGGGCTTTGCCCGGCTGCGCATCGGGATCGGGGCGCCCGCCGACAACCCGGCTGAGCGCAAGGCGCGCACGGTGGGCCACGTGCTCGGTCGCTTCACGGCGGCTGAGCAGCCCGTGCTCGATCAGGTGCTGACTGAAGTGGAGACTGGCATCGGAATGATCCAGCGTCTGGGGCTGGAGCGGGCTGCCAATCGCCTCAATGCCTTTGTGCCCACATGAGCCGCCTGCCCGCCACCACGGCCCAGTTGCGCGTGCTCCACCAGAGCTTCAGCCAGCGGCTGATGGAAGGTGAGGTGAGTGCCGGCGGGTTTCATTGGACGTTCCGCTGGGCGTTTGATCGCGGCACGCTGGAGGTGGAGCCCTCCCTGGGCCGCGCCTTGATTCAGGACGCCCTGCTGCGCTTTCTGCTCAAAGCCGATTACCAGCTCGAGCCAGGGGGGGATTACGCCTTCACCGTTCGCGCCCGCTTCTAGGCCCCCAGAGCTCCAGGGCTCCGCGGCAGCCGGCGTTGCAGCCAGCGCTCCAGCAGCAGTTGAGCCGCCAGATCATCGAGCTCCCGGGGCGGCAGGCGCAGACCTGGCGGGATCAGGCGCCACCAGCCCAGGGGCGGCCACAGCTCCCAGTAGCGCTGCCGCGCCGCCAGGGTGGTGCCGCGCTCATCCACCAGCTCCACCCGCAGCCCCAGTTCCGCCAGCTGGGTTTGCCAGTGGCGGCTGCTGGTGCCGTTGCCCAGCACCACCGCACGCAGGCCACCGTGCTGCTGCCACCGGGCCAGGGTGGCCAGGCAGGCGGCAGGGCTGAGGATCAAGGCCTCCTCGATGCACTGATGGCGGGCATCGCTGCGCACCAGCCCGCATTTGCTGCGGCCGGGGTCGAGGGCGGCCAGGGGTGAAGGACTCATGCCAGACGGTGCGCTGCGATCAGGTCCTGCGACCGGGGGTGGGCAGGGTGGTGCTGT
>VGPQ01000463.1 GCA_016882555.1 Cyanobacteria bacterium M_surface_7_m2_040 | reverse complement strand
GTGCTGCCGCTCGGGTGGTGGCCGCGGACTCAGCCAGCGCCGGAGCCGATCGTGTTGAACTTCGCTGCCAACACCGCATCGGCCTGGGTGAGCCCATCCACCTTGTGGGTGTAGATCACCGCCTCGGCGTGGCCCCAGCCGAGCGTGAACTCGGCGTGGTGGCCCTGGGCCTCACAGATGGCGCCGGCGGCCATCACCCAATCCAGCGCACTCTGGAAATCGGGGAAGTGAAGCGAGCGCTGCAGGTGGTGCTGCTCCACCACCGTCCAGCCCGGCAGCTGTGGCAGCAGCGCATCGAGCTCCGCCTGCGTGAGCGTCGGAGCGCCTTCGCGGCAGGGGATACAGGTCTGCGTTGCCAGATCCATGGCTGATGGGCATCTGCGCCCATGCTGGCCAGGCTGGGGCCGCTGGTCATCCGTTGCCGGGGGCCTCTTCAGCTGCACGGAATCAGGCAGAGATGGTGGGCCTCGGCGCTGGTCACCCTGTCGAGACGGATGCGTTGATCGAAGCTGGCCAAGCAGCCGCCCTGGCTGGAAGGCCTCAGGGCGCCACCCGCACTTCCGAGCCGGAGAGCGCCGTGGGCTGGCTGCCCGGCGCTGCGGTGATCGTGTACACGAAGCGGCTGCCGTCCGGGCTGATGAAGCTGGTGGCCTTCTGGCCGTCGGGGTAGGTGGCCGTGCCGATGCAGTCGGCGTTGACGCGGTAGGTGGCCTTCTCCACGCCACCGGAGCCATCGGAGCCGCGATAGCTCAGCACGATGCCGCCCCGGCCGTCGTACACCTCGCGGCCGCTCTCGGCGTAGGGCTTGCCGTTGAGCACGCCGCTCTCGCTGTAGAGGTAGGTGCCCTTGAGGGTGGCGTTGCTGCAGGGCAGCGGGGTGGCCGATGCGGCACTGCCGGCGGCCAGGGCCAGCAGGATCAGGGGGAGCCGGGCGATCCGGCCGGGATGGGGCAGTCGGGCGGGCATGGTTTCAGGGCAGCAGTCCAGGGATAGCAAGCTGGTGGGCTGAGGTCAGCCCCGATGTGGGCATTCTCCGGAGCGAGGATGGCCCGGCTGCTGCCGCAGACCCGGTGCTGAGCCCACTGCTGATCGCCCTGACCCTGCCTCACCCCCATCTGCAGGGCACGCTGCTGCCGCGTGGCTTCTTCCTGGGGTTGGGGTTGATCTATTTGGCGGCCCTGGCCGTGGATCGCCTGGCGGCGATCTGGCGGTTGCCGGGGGCGGCCGCCGTGCTGTTGCTGGGCCTGCTGATCCCCTCCGCCTGGTTGACCCAGGCCCAGCCCCTCGGCTCGGTGCAGGTCGAAACCCTGCACCGGGTGAGCCTGGCGCTGCTGATCTTTTATGCCGGTCTCAAGACCGACCTGCGCCGCATCCGTGGCATGACCGCCGCAGGTCTGCGGCTGGGCACTGGCGGTGTGGTGATCACCGTGGCGATCACGGCGCTGGCCCTGCTGCTGCTGGCGTCTCTGCTGGCGGATCGTTTGCCGCCGGCCGCCGCGGTGCTGGCGGTGTGCTGCCTGGGCGCCACCGACAGCGGCGCCATCGAGGATCTGCTCGTGGCGCTGGGCCATTCCATCCGCGGCCGCCTCAGCCATCTGCTGCAGTTCGAGGTGGCGGTGAGCACGGTGGTGACCCTGCTGGGCTTCGGGCTGGTGGCCGGCTTATTGCAGGCCCACCCCCATGGCGACCCTCAGGCCCTGCATGGCCTGGTGGCCAATCGGCTGCCAGAGCAGCTGGGGGCTGTGGGGTTGCATCTTCTGGCCGGCCTGCTGGCCGGGTTGATCGTGGG
>VGPQ01000462.1 GCA_016882555.1 Cyanobacteria bacterium M_surface_7_m2_040 | reverse complement strand
AGCGCAGCGATGATCTGCTGGGCCACCGGCGCCGCCACGGTGGACCCGAAGACGCTGCCGCCCCGCGGTTCATCGATCACCACCAGCACCACATAGCGGGGGTCATCCATCGGCAGATGCCCCACGAAACTGGTGATCAGGGCGCCGGAGATGTAGACCCCGTTGTCGGCCTTCTGGGCCGTGCCGGTCTTGCCGCCGATGCGGTAGCCAGGGGTTTTGACCGGCAGCGTGCCGTTCTCGACCACGCTTTCCATCCAGCCCATCACGATCCTGGTGACCGCAGGGTCGAGCAATTGCACACCGCTGGCCGACGGCGGTGCCGCCAGGGCATCACCCGAGCGCAGACCGCGGGTGATGTGGGGGCTCACCAGGCGGCCGCCGTTGGCCAGCATGGCGTGCAGCTGAATCAGCTTCAGCGGGGTGAGCGAAAAGCCCTGCCCGAAGGCCGCCACGGCCGGCTCGATCGGCTGGCTGACAAAGGCCTGCCGGTCCTTGAGCTGACCGGCAACGGCCCCCGGCAGATCGGTGTCCGGTTTGGCATTCAGCCCCAGGGTCTGCAACCAGCCCCAGAAGCGATCCGGTTTGACGTGCGACATCGCCCGCACCATGGCCACATTGCTGGAGACCTGCAGCACCGTGGCGAAGTCGATCACACCATTGGCCTTCTTGTCGTGGTTGAAGATCGGCCAGCCGCCGATGCTCAACGAACCGTTGTCGGTCACCTTGTCGGTGGGCTTGATCGCCTTCTCCTGCAGCGCCAGGGCCAGGTTGATCGGCTTGAACGTGGATCCCGGCTCGTAGAGATCCTGCACCGACCATTCACGGAACAGAGCGGGCTTGAATGCCCAGAAACGGTTGGGGTCGTAGGTGGGATAGGAGGCCAGGGCCAGCATTTCGCCGTTGCGCACATCCATCACCAGGGCGGCCCCACGCTTGGCGCTCCATTGCTTGATCTGACGCGCCAGGGCCTGCTGGGCCACCTGCTGCAAACGGGCATCGAGGGTGAGCTGCAGGCGCAGATCATCGCCGTAGAGGGTGCCGGCGCTCAGCCCCTCGGGCAGGGGGGTTCCGTCGGCACCACGGCGCATGCGCAGGGTGTCTTCGTGGCGGCGCAGGTCACGGTCGCGGCTCTGCTCCAGCCCCGCCTGGGGCACCCGCTCCAGATTGAGGAAACCGACGACATTGGCGAACAGCGGGCCCTGGGGGTAGATGCGATGGGGATAGGCCTCCAGATCAAGGCCGCTGATCCCCAACTGGCGCACCCGCTCCGCCGTTTCGGGATCAAGGTCGGTGGCGAGCTTGACGCCGCTGGGGCGCTGGCCGAGGTTGGCCAGCAGGGTGGCCTGGGGCACGGCCAACACCGGGGCGAGCCGGGCCGCCACCTCGGCCGGTTGGCGCAGCTGCTGGGGCTCGTCGCCTGGAAAATTGAAATAGCGGGGGTGGGCCCAGAGGGTGTAGCGCTGCTCATCGAGGGCAACGAGCCGGCCGGTGCGATCGACGATGGTGCGGCGCTTGCCGATCGGCGTGATCGCCTGGGTCTGAATCGCCCGAGCCCGGGCCAACAGCGCACGACCGTCGGCGATCTGCACCCAGGCCAGACGCAGGGCCAGGCCGATCAGTCCGGCAGCCAACAGCAGATACACAGCCAGCAGCCGCCCAATCGGAACGGTCTCCAGCCGCACCACGCGGCGGCGGCGCTGCTGCTGCACGCCCGGGCTCACCATCAGTAGCCGGAGGCGATCAGCCCCCAGTGCAGGCCCCCAAGCTCAAGGCCCGCAGCAGTCGGTGACGACG
>VGPQ01000461.1 GCA_016882555.1 Cyanobacteria bacterium M_surface_7_m2_040 | reverse complement strand
GCGGATCTTCGTGATGCGCAAGCAAATTCGCGGCAAGCCACCCCAACGGATGCTTGCTCTGCTGAGTCAGCTGCTGGAGGTGGAAGCTGCGCTCAAGCGCGGGGCCGATCCGCGCGACGCCTTTTGCGACGGCTTCTTGTTTGACTCCCTTGCTGCGACGACGGTCCCCTGATCATCCCGGCAACGGACGTCACACCAGCCGCCACAGGGCCAGGGCAGCAGCACGGTTAGAGCACGGTGCTTCTCAAGCACGCTGCCAATGGGTGGTTCGGGCACGCTGCCGATCGATGGACAGGTGTACATCGAGAAGCACACCACGCCAGCAACCCGCACGCCCCGCATCACAACGCCCCCGAACAACGCCCCGAAACAGCGCCACCTCCTGCGCCACCCACGCTTCAAGCCATCAACACATCACTCGCCAAAACAAGAATCACCAGGACAAGAGTCACCAAGACAAGACGCGTCAAGACAGCCTCGGGCGACACATGCCGATCCGGGCAAGCGGAACCCCGCTGAAGCGTTGCCGGCTCTCACGGATAATCGTGCCCAGCGGCGCTGACGCCGCTGCCGCATCGCTCCCGCCATGGCCCTGCTGGTTCAGAAATTCGGCGGCACCTCGGTGGCCGATGTGGAACGCATCCAGGCGGTGGCGCGGCGCATCGCCGCCTGCCGCGACGACGGCCATGAACTGGTTGTGGTGGTCTCGGCCATGGGCCACACCACCGACGAGCTCACCGGCCTGGCGAGGGCTCTCAATAGCAATCCGCCCCAGCGCGAGATGGACATGCTGCTGGCCACAGGCGAGCAAGTCTCGATTGCGTTGCTCTCCATGGCCCTGCACGCCCAGGGCGTGCCCGCGGTGTCGATGACCGGCACCCAGGCCGGGATCATCACCGAATCAGCCCATGGCCGGGCGCGAATTCTTGAGGTGCGCAGCGAACGGTTGCGGACCCTGCTCGACGCCGGCCAGGTGGTGGTGGTCGCCGGCTTTCAGGGCACCAGCGGCGGCGGCACCGCCGGTAGCAGTGGCATCCCCGAGATCACGACACTCGGCCGGGGGGGCTCCGACACGTCGGCTGTGGCCCTGGCCGCTGCGCTGGGGGCCGCGGCCTGCGAGATCTACACCGATGTGCCCGGGGTGCTCACCACCGACCCCCGCAAGGTGGCCGATGCCCAGCTGATGGACCAGGTCAGCTGCGACGAAATGCTGGAACTCGCCAGCCTGGGGGCTGCCGTGCTGCACCCGCGGGCTGTCGAAATCGCCCGCAACTACGGCGTGCCGCTGGTGGTGCGCTCGAGCTGGAGCGACGCACCCGGCACCCGGCTCACCAGCGGGCCACCGAAAGCGATCGGCCGCGGCGGCCTGGAGCTGGGCAAGCCGGTGGACGGCGCCGAACTGGCGCTGGAGCAGGCGGTGCTCTCGCTTTCCCATGTGCCCGACCGCCCCGGCATCGCCGCCACCCTGTTTGAAGCCCTGGGCGCCGCCGGCCTCAATGTGGATCTGATCGTGCAGGCCACCCACGAAGGCAGCTCCAACGACATCGCCTTCACCCTGGCGGCCGATCAACTCGACCGGGCCGAACTGGTCTGCCGCGAAGCGCTGCTGGGGCTGGGGGCGGCGCTCGCCAGCGCCAGCAACAGCAAGGGTGCCCGGCTGAGCAGCGATGCAGGCCTGGCCAAGCTGAGCATCTCGGGCGCCGGCATCATGGGACGCCCCGGGGTGGCAGCCAGGCTATTCGACACCCTCGCCCGCTCCAGCATCAACCTGCGCCTGATCGCCACCAGCGAAGTC
>VGPQ01000460.1 GCA_016882555.1 Cyanobacteria bacterium M_surface_7_m2_040 | reverse complement strand
GCCCTGGTGCCGTTGGTAGCCGGGAGGAACAGCCAGAGCCTGGGCGTAGGGATCCAGCAGCAGGTGCTGGGGATCACACCAGACCCCTGCAGGAGGTTGGTCGGGTCCATGAACCCGATAGCCATACAGCTGACCGGCCTTGAGGCCATCAACATGGCCATGCCAGTAGTGCCCGGTGTGATGCAGTTCCCCGACCAGGGGGAACACCGCCGATGGCTCTGAATCATCGGCCGCATCGAACAGACAAAGCTCCACGGCTGCCGGATCCGAAGCAAACAGGCTGAAATTGACCCCACCGGCATCCAGCCTGGCCCCCAGCGGCGAGACCTGGCCCTGGTGCAGAACCCGAGCCGTTGCCTGTGAAACCACCACGAACAGCCCATCTGCATCGATGATGGCGCCGAAGCTTCAAAGCGGCATCCACAGTCCATGACCTCGTCATCAACACCCTTGCCGCCAAGGCTGAAGACCGTGGTTGTTCTGGTGGGGCAACTCGCCCTGCTGGGCTTGCTGGTGGGGCTGGTCTGTTGGCCGCTCAACCTCGTCGACCACTGGCAGGATCTCCTGCTGCGACGGTTGCCGATTTATCAAGGCGGCCGTTGGAGCCTGGGCCAGGCGGTGCTGGCCTGCTCTCCGCTGCTGGTGATGCCGCTGCTGCTCAAGCTGCAGGCCGTCCGCTGGCAAAACAGCGCGGGTTCTGGCATCCCCCAGACCATCACCAGCCTGGAGGATCCACCCCAGGCACACACGCTGATGGCCCATCGCCCCGTGTTGCAGCGCCTGCTGACCTGGTCGATCGCCAGCCTGAGCCTGTTTCCCCTCGGCCGCGAAGGTCCGGTGGTGCAGGTGGGCGCTGCCGTCGCCTACCAATTGCGGCGTCGGTGGCCCAGGCTGTTGGAACGCCTCAGTGCCCACGACATGATGGCCATGGCCGCCGGCGCAGGCCTCGCCGGTGGGTTCAACACCCCGCTGATGGGCGTGGTGTTCGTGGCCGAAGAACTCACCGGTCACTTTGCCCCCCAGCTCATCTGGCCGGGGCTTGTGGTGTGCGTGATGGCCGCTGAAGTCAGCAACCTCGGTGGTCAACCCCAGTTCGGCCTGGGGATGGTGCAAGCCAACTTGCTGGAAAGCTCCCAGGTGGTGTGGGGAACCCTGCTGGGGGTGATCTGCGGTCTGGCGGGGGGGCTGTTTGCCTGGTCATTGCTGCAAACCACCCGCTGGCTCACCCCGCGGGTGCGGCAGCATCCCTGGCGCTGGGGCCTCGTGCTGGGCGGCTTGCTGGCGGGCCTGGCCATGCTCAGCGGCGGGGCCAGCGGCGGGGATGGCGAAGCGCTGATGAGCTGGCTGCTGAGCCATCCCGAGCAGCACCGGGGATCGCTGATCACCCTGGCGGCCCGACTGTTGGGGCCTTGCCTGGCCCTGGGTGCCGGAATCCCCGGAGGCCTGATCGACCCGGCCTTTGCCATTGGCGCCGTGCTGGGTGATGCGGTCGGCCAGTTGAGCAACCAGAGCGTGTTCGGTGTCACCTTCGGCATGGCCGCTGCCTTGGCTGGTGCCACCCAGCTGCCAGCCATGAGCCTGGTGTTTGCGCTACGGATGGCCGGTGATCAACAACTCTTGCCAGGGGTTGCGATGGCAGCCGTGATCGGTTCCTACGTGGGTCGGCTGTGGTTGCACAAACCGATCTATCACGCCCTCACCGATCTATTGCACGACGAGCTCATGCACAAACGCGAGTGACTTCCTAGCTTGACGAGATCACAACCTCGTGGGCTCATCAGCTGGCGTTATGGACCTT
>VGPQ01000459.1 GCA_016882555.1 Cyanobacteria bacterium M_surface_7_m2_040 | reverse complement strand
ACGGCTTGAGCAGCAGCTGCAACGCCAGGCCGAGCAGCTCGAGGTGCTGGTGCACCAGCTGCGCAATCCGCTCACGGCCCTGCGCACCTTTGGCCAACTGTTGCTCCGGCGGCTCGAAGACGACGCCCAGAACCGCCCGCTGGTGGAGGGCCTGCTGGCCGAAGAGCGTCAGCTGAACCGCTATGTGGATGCCCTCAGCGAACTGGGGGCGATGCCGCTGCAGGCCCTGCCCGAGGCGATCGGCCAACCGCTGCTGCTGCCGCCGCTGTTGAACGGGCCCGAGGGCCAACCCCTGGCCGAGCTGCTGGAGCCGCTGCTGAGCCGTGCCGCCGCCACCGCCGCCCTGCAGCAGCGTCGCTGGAGCCCGCCGGCGCAGCTGCCGAGCTGGCGCGGCGACAGCGGCGCCGTGGCCGAGATCATCGCCAACCTGCTCGAGAACGCCTTCCGCTACAGCGGCGAGGGCAGCCCCATCGGCCTGCACATCGACCACAGCGCCGAGGGGGGCCTGCGGCTCTGCGTCTGGGACGGCGGCCCGGCCATCGAGCCGGCCGAACGGGAGGTGATCTTTGGCCGCGGCGCCCGCGGCAGCCGCGGCCAGCACGTGCCCGGCACCGGTCTGGGGCTGGCGCTGGCGCGGGATCTCGCCCGCGATCTGGGCGGCGAGCTGCAACTGGTGGTGCCGGCGGCCGCTGTGGATCCACGCCTGGATCCGCAGGGCAATGGCTTCTGTCTCACGCTGCCGCCAGCGCCGCCGCAGCGCTGAGCAACACGCCGCAGAGCAGCAGCCCCAGGGCTTCCGTCCACTCGACACAGGCGCCATAGCTGTCGCCGCTGTGCCCCCCAAGGCGCCGGCCCAGCCACACGGGAACGGCCGCCGCAGGGCCAGCGGGCAACAACCACACCGCCACGGCCCAGCCGCCCCCCTGCAGCAGCACCAGCAGCGCCAGCAGCACGGCCCCCGGCCGCAACTCGCGCCGCAGCCCCAGCAGGCCCTGACGATGAAAGCCCGCCGTGCCCTGCTCCCGCAGGTAGGGGAACCGGGCCATCGCCAGCAGCGGGCTGATGCGCCCCCAGATCGCCACGCTCACCAGACCCGCAGCGATCACCCCGGGCCCCACCGATGCGGCCAGGGCCGCCAGCCCCGCCACCCGCAGCAGCAGCAGCAGCGCCAGCGCCTGAACCCCGGCCGCCCCTGCCCGGCTGTCATCCATCGCCTCGAGGGCCCGGGAGCCGGCGGCCAGACCGTCGGCGGTGTCGATCACACCGTCGGCGTGCAGACCGCCGCTAAGCCAGAGGCCCAGGGCGATCACCAGGGCGATCTGGGCCAGGGTCGGCAGCCAGCCGGCGGTGAGCAGCCACAGCCCTGCCTGCAGACCGCCGATCACCAACCCGATCCAGGGGGCAAAGCGGGCGATGCGGGCAAAGCGGGGCTGCGGCCAGGGCCAGGCCGGCAGCACGCTGTAGAAGACCCAGGCGCCGGCCAGCTCCTGCAGCCAGGCGGGAGCAGTCAGCGGATTGCGCTCAGAGTGGTCACGGTGGTCCAGGGGAGCGCCGGCAAGCCTGCTCCTAGCGTCGCTGCAAAGCCGGGCCGCTGCCAACACCTCTGGGTTTGACCTTCAGCTTCGCGATCACCGCCCGCTGCAGCCGCACCCGGGCCCGCACCGGCCTCTTCCACACCCCCCACGGCGTGGTCGAAACGCCGCGGTTCATGCCGGTGGGCACCGCCGCCACGGTCAAGGGCATCAGCACGCCGCAGCTGACCGAGACCGGGGCCCAGATGGTGCTGGCCAACACGTTCCATCTGCATCTGCAACC
>VGPQ01000458.1 GCA_016882555.1 Cyanobacteria bacterium M_surface_7_m2_040 | reverse complement strand
GTGGCCTGGCTTGAGGCGCACCGCGAGCAGCTCGACGCTGACTCGCAGGCGCGCATCCACACCAACCCGCTGCGGGTGCTGGATTCGAAGCACCCAGACACCCAGGCGCTGTTGGCTGGTGCCCCCACCCTGGGCGAGGCCCTGGCCCCTGAGAGCAGAGCGCGCTTTGAGGCCGTGCAGGCGGCGCTCACTGCTCTGGACATCCCCTTTGTGCTCAACCCGCGCTTGGTGCGGGGGCTTGATTACTACAGCCACACCGCCTTTGAGATCACCAGCAGCCAGCTGGGAGCCCAGGCCACGGTGTGCGGCGGCGGTCGTTACGACGGTCTGGTGCAGCAGTTGGGCGGGGCGCCCACACCGGCCATTGGCTGGGCCCTGGGCATGGAGCGGCTGGTGCTCTTGCTCGAGCAACGGTTGGCGGCCGGCGATCTTCAGCTGCCGGTGGCTGCGCCAAGTCTTTATGTGATCAGCCGGGGTGAGGCAGCCGAGCGGGCAGGCCTGGCGTTGGCAGTCGCGCTGCGGCGGCTGGGGCTGGCGGTCGAGCGCGACGCCAGCGGCAGCGCCTTTGGCAAGCAGTTGAAGCGTGCTCAACGCAGTCGTGCCGCCTGGGTCGCTTTGATCGAAGAGGATGACGCTGCCAGCAGTGTGGTGCGGCTCAAGCCCTTGGTGACAGGGGCCGATGCCGAGCGCACCTTGCCCCTGGATGATCCGGCGGCATTGGCCCAGGCCCTGCGCTGAGCGTGGCGCTGGCCGGTCTGCCCCGTCCGTTTGTGCTGCTGTGGGCTGCGCAGCTGGTGTCGAACCTCGGCACCCAGGTGAGCCTCTATGCCCTGGGGTTGTGGCTGTACCAGCGGCAGGAGCAGCTGGCCACGTTTGCGGCCGTGGCGATCGCCGTGCAGCTGGCCAAGCTGCTGGTGCTGCCCGTGCTGGGGCGGCGGCTGGCGCTGTGGCCCAGGCGGCGGGTGATGCTGCTGGCCAATGCCATCGGCAGCGGCTGCACGCTGCTGCTGGCCCTGCACCTGCTGCGCTTTGGCGGCAGCACGCCTGTGGTGCTGGGTTGCATTGCCGTGGCGGCGGCGGCCGAGGCCACCTTGCTGCTGTGTTTTTCGAGCCTGATTCCGCAATTGGTGCCCCGCGAGCAGCTGGGGGCGGCCAGCGGCCTGTTTGCCAGTGCCGATGGGGCCATCGTGATGGCGGCGCCGTTTCTGGGGGCGCTGCTGGCGGCCAGTGGCGGGCTGGTGGGTGTGCTGGCGGTCGATGCGGCCAGTTCGCTGCTGGCCGCTGCCTGCACGGCCTGGGTGGCGCTGCCGCTGGCATCTGCTGAGTCCATGGGCGACCGGGCCGCTCAAGCAGAGCCCCAGGCCTTGGGCAGCGGCGTGCGCGCGGCGCTGGCCGAGCTGTGGGGCCGGCCCCAGTGGCGGTCGCTGCTGCTGATCAACACGCTGGTGGCCGGGGCCCTGGCGGCGGTGGAAATCGGTTTTCCAGCCTGGGTGGTCAGCGCCTTTGGCGTGGGCCGCCTCAGCCTGGCCATGGCGCTGGGGGGGCTGGGCTATCTGCTGGGCAGCCAGTGGTGGGCCCGCCGTTGGGCCGGTGCTGCAGCGGGGGGTTGGGCCACGGTGTTGCGGCGTGCCCTGCTGTTGCAGGGGGTGCTGCTGACCGGCTCGGGCCTGCTGGTGTTCCAGGCGCCAGGCGGGCCGCTGGCGGTGCTGTGGTTTGTCTCGGTGGCCAGCTTTGCCCTGGCGGTGCCGCTGGTGCTGGCGGCGCTGCAGGCCCTGTGGCAGCGGCAGATTCCGGCGGCGCTGCAGCCGCGGCTGT
>VGPQ01000457.1 GCA_016882555.1 Cyanobacteria bacterium M_surface_7_m2_040 | reverse complement strand
AGGGGCAGCACGCAGCCACTGGTGACGTTTTCGGTGAGGGCGAGGCGGTGGGAGGGCACCCCGCACAGAGCAGCCAGCGCACTTCGCACACGCGACGTCTCTGCCTCGATGAAGGGCCAGACGGCCATGGTGAACGGCCCCAGGTCCTGAATCGTGCGCCAACAATCCGTGATCGCCTCGAGCGAAGGCGTGGGCAAGGGCCCCTGGCCGCCGTAGTTGAAGTAGGTCTTGCCCGCCAGGGCGGGCATCAGATCACGCAGCGACATGAGCACGTTGAAACGCAGCGGTTGACGATTGACGCAGGTTTCTGGCGGATCCGCGCAGCACTCCTAGAACAACAGTGACCACTGTTGAACAAACCGGCCATGGTTTCTGAAGCGCTCGAGGCCGGGCTGGTCCACGCAGCCGGCACCCTGCGGTTGGTGCTGGAAGGCCTCTCACTGGCCACCGTTCTGATCGGACTGCTGGCCAGTCTGCGGCTGATCCGCCCGCACCGCCGCGGAGACAACGCGGCGAGTTCGCCGTTGCAGGCCGTACGGCTCCGCTTTGGCACCTGGCTTGCCTTGGCACTTGAATTTCAACTCGGGGCTGACATCGTCGCCACCACCACCAGCCCCAGCCGCGACACCCTGATCCAATTGGCTGTGGTGGCCGTGATCCGCACCTTCCTGAATGTTTTTCTGGCCCGTGAACTGGAGGCCGAACGTCGCCTCGCGATGGGAGAAGAAACCCTGTCCCATCAGCCATGAACCTCACCGACCACCTGGCCAAACAGCGCAATCGCGATGCGGCGGAACGCACCTTGATGGCGTGGATCCGCACCTGCCTGTCGCTGATCAGCTTTGGCTTCGGGCTCCCCAAGATCGTGGCCGCCATTCACAGCCGCAATCCTGGAAGCCACGCCCATGCCGTCATGGGCGTGCGCTGGATCGGTACGGCCTTTGTGCTCACAGGGGGTGCTGGCGATGGTGGCCGCCACGCACCAACACGGGCGCAACCTCAGACGCCTCAACCGCACTGAATTCACCTACAGCGAGGCGCCATCCATCGCAGCCGCCACAGCGGTGATGCTGAGCGCCATCGGCGCCGCGGCGCTCGCCCTGCTGTGGCTCGGGACAGGCGGCCGATGAACACGCTGCTCGAACCCCTGGTCCGGCTCACCCTGTTCAGTCTGATGCTGGCCCTGGGAATCGGCCTGCGGCTTGAGTCCCTCAGGACCTGGCTCAGGCAACCGGCACTGCCGCTGCGGGTGACACTGGGGTCGTGCCTGCTGGTGCCGCTGCTGGGGCTGCTGGTGTTGCGGAGCCCCTGGAGCCTGACGATTGCCAAACCGGCGCGCACCGCGATCGCGCTGATGGCCCTCTGCCCCAGCGCGCCCCTGGCCCTGCGCCAAACCCGAAACGCTGGAGGCGAAATGCAACTGGCCGCCCTGGTGCAGGTGAGTGCCGCCCTCGCCGCCGTGGTCACGGTGCCGTTGCTGGGGATCGCCTACCGCAGCAGCTTCGGCCTGGACGGATGGGATGCCAGGCCGCTCGATGTGGCAGTGCAGGTGGGCCAGGCTCAGGTGCTGCCCTTGGCCCTGGGCCTGGCCCTGCGGGAGTGGAGGCCGGCCCTCGCCGAACGCATGCAAACGCCCCTGGACCGTCTGGCCAACGGGCTGCTGGTGCTGTTGGTGCTGCTGCTGCTGATCAAGACCTCACCGCTGCTGATGAGCTTTGTGCCCAGCAACCTTGAGGCGATCGGCGTGATGCTGGCGATGTCGCTCGGATCGGTGGGCATCGGCGTTGTGATGGCGCGCCCTGATCGGCATCAGGGC
>VGPQ01000456.1 GCA_016882555.1 Cyanobacteria bacterium M_surface_7_m2_040 | reverse complement strand
AGGGCTGATCCAACGCCAGCGGTGATTGTTGCGCTTCAAGCCAGCTGAGCAACCAGCCTGATCAGACCGCCACCGTTTCAGCTGCCGGCGACAGCCCCCGCCTTCTGCTCCGCCAGCACCTGCTCCAGCCCCTGAAGATCCTTGTCGGTGATCTTGGTTTGCATGGGGCAGTGCTTGGGGCCGCACATCGAGCAGAACTCGGCCTGCTTGTAGATATCTGCCGGCAGGGTTTCGTCGTGGTACTCGCGGGCCCGCTCAGGATCGAGTGAGAGCTGAAACTGCTTGTTCCAATCAAAGGCGTAGCGGGCGCGGCTGAGCTCGTCGTCGCGATCGCGGGCCCCCGGGCGGTGGCGGGCGATGTCGGCGGCGTGGGCGGCGATCTTGTAGGCGATCAGGCCGTTGCGCACGTCCTCGGGGTTGGGCAGACCCAGGTGCTCCTTGGGGGTCACATAGCAGAGCATCGCCGTGCCGTACCAACCCGCCATCGCCGCACCGATGGCGCTGGTGATGTGGTCATAGCCGGGGGCGATGTCGGTGACCAGCGGCCCCAGCACGTAGAAGGGCGCCTCGGCGCACTCCTCCATCTGCTTGCGCACGTTGAACTCGATCTGGTCCATCGGCACGTGGCCCGGCCCCTCGACCATCACCTGCACGTCGTGCTCCCAGGCGCGGCGGGTGAGCTGACCCAGGGTCTTGAGCTCGGCCAGCTGGGCCTCGTCGCTGGCGTCGTGCAGGCACCCCGGACGCAGGGAATCACCCAGCGAGAAGGTGCAGTCGTAGCGCTTGAAGATCTCGCAGATGTCGTCGAAGCGCGTGTAGAGGGGGTTCTGCTTGTGGTAATACAGCATCCACTGGGCCAGGATGCCGCCGCCGCGGCTCACGATCCCCGTGAGGCGCCCCTTGACCTTGGGCAGGTGTTCGATCAGCAGACCGGCGTGGATGGTCTGGTAATCGACCCCCTGCTGGCAGTGCTTCTCGATGATGTGCAGAAAGTCGTCTTCGCTCAGTTTCTCGATCGAACCGTGCACGCTCTCGAGCGCCTGATACACCGGCACCGTGCCGATGGGCACCGGTGAAGCGCCAATGATCGCGGTGCGCACCTCATCGAGGTTGACGCCACCGGTCGACAGGTCCATCACCGTGTCGGCCCCGTATTTCACCGCCAGCTCGAGCTTTTTCAGCTCCTCTGAGACATCGCTGGCGTTGGGCGAGGCGCCGATGTTGGCGTTCACCTTGCAGCTGGAGGCGATGCCGATCGCCATCGGCTCCAGATTGGGGTGGTTGATGTTGGCCGGAATGATCATGCGGCCCCGGGCCACCTCTTCGCGAATCAGCGATTCAGGCAGGTTCTCGCGCCGGGCCACGTGGGCCATCTCCTCAGTGACCACGCCTTGGCGGGCGTAGTGCATCTGCGACACGTTGGCTTGGCCTTGGCGCTTCTCGATCCAGGCGCTGCGCATGGTGATGGGTGGCGAAGAACACAGTGACCCGCCAGGGCGGGAACGGTGCCGCTGCTGGTGGTGCAGCGACAGGGGCTGGGTCCGGTTGCCGAGTTCGGTCTCACTTCCCTGCGCCGGCATGACCCGGATCAGGTTCGGAGGGTGTGATCTCAGCCCGGGGCCGCAACGTTGCGACCGGGCACCCCTAGTGACACTGAAAAGCTAGCAAGGCTCAAAAAGCAGTGTCAGCCCTGCCGAGAGGACAGCCCTGCTGCCGTTCAGCGTTGCAGGCCGTTGAGCGCCGCCGCCACCACCCGGTGATCGCTGTCGCTCTGCAGCGGCAGCAGCGCAGCGCGGGCCGCCGCCGCGAGCTCGGCCGGGGCAC
>VGPQ01000455.1 GCA_016882555.1 Cyanobacteria bacterium M_surface_7_m2_040 | reverse complement strand
TGGCTTGAGTGCGGCCCTCGCAGAGTTGTTCACGGCCGGAAGGCCCTGGCGACTCTGCAGGGAGCAGGTGCTGGCGGCCTATCCGGCGGAGAAGCGTCAGCGGCGGGAACGCTTTGCGGAGGTGATGGCTGGCCAGCGCGAATTCAGCGCTGAGGAGCTGGACGCAGAGCTCAACGACCTCCGCCGCACCCTGGCCGCGCTGGGGGCAACCCAGGAGGAGGATCTCAGCGCTGATCAGTTTCTGGAGTTGCTGCGTCAAAAAGCCCGGCTGCAGGAGCAACCGGGCTTGGGGGATGCGGAACCGGATCTGGCGGAGGCGATTCGCCGGCAGCTTCAGGCCGGGTAGCGCGCTTCGCGGATGCGCTTGGCCCAGCCCAGGGCGCGCAGCAATTTGATGTGCTGCCAGGTGATGTCAAACTCAAACCAGCGCAAGCCGTGGCGGGCGCTGGAGGGGTGGGCATGGTGGTTGTTGTGCCAGCCCTCGCCGAAGCTGAGGATCGCCACCCACCAGCAGTTGCGCGACAGATCGGGGCAGTTGAAGTTGCGGTAGCCGAAGGCGTGGGTGGCGGAATTCACCAGCCAAGTCACGTGGTACACGAGCACCAGCCGCAACGGGATCGCCCAGAGCACCAGGCCCAGGCCACTGCCGTGCACCTGCGCGGCATTCCCATACCAATACAGAGCGGCGCCGATGGGGATCTGCAGCAGCAGGAACCAGCGATCCAGCCAGCGGTAGAAGGGATCCTGGAGCAGATCGCCGGTGAAACGGCTCATCTCCTTCAGGGCGGGGATGTCGTGCAGCATCCACTCGCTGTGGGCCCACCAGAGGCCGCGGGCGGCGTCGTGGTGGTCGTTGGGTTGGTCGGAAAACTTGTGGTGGTGGCGGTGTAGGCCCACCCACTCGATCGGCCCGCTCTGGCAGGCCAGGGTGCCCATCAGCACCAGGACTCGCTCCACCCATTTCGGGGCCACGAAGCTGCGGTGCGCCACCAGTCGGTGCAGGCCCAGGGTCACCCCCAGCACCGTGGTCCAGTACAGAACGGCGAGCGCCGCAAGGCCCTGCCAGCTCCAGTACTGCGGCAGCAGTGCAAACACTGCTCCCACGTGGATGGCCAGCATGAAGCCGGTGGTGCCGAGCTTGTATTTGCGCTGGCTGCGGGGTAGCGGCGCACGGGGAACCACGAGGGCAGCCCGCATCCGGGCTTCCTGGGCTTCGCTGTGACTGCCTGACCCACCCTCCAGGTCAACGCTGACGCGCTGGTTACGTGCCGCGGAGGCGGCATCTGGGGCTACGACCAAAGTGAACTCCTAGAGGATGCGCAGGCTCCGGTTCGCTTGAGGGTCCCTGGAGACCAACGCACCATTGGCCTGGGGTGCCGGCGCCAGCCGAAAGCTGTAGCCAAAACACCAATCCGAAAAAATCTAGACGGATGGGCGAGCGTCACGCGGTCGGCAGCATGGACATCCCTTGCAAGCACGCATGAGCGCCTCCGATCAGGCCTGGGCGGCCGACCAGCTGGCTGCTGCCCTCGAGCGCACAGCCCCTCTGGCCCGCGAACGCCGAGCAGGCGTCAAGCCGCGGTTGGAGCGGGTGCTGGCGGCGTTCGCAGCCGAGCGCTTGGGGGTGCACCACTTCGCTTCAGTGAGTGGCTATGGCCACGGAGACCTGGGCCGTGAGGTGCTCGATCGGGTGTTCGCTCAGGTGCTCCAGGCCGAGGCCGCCGCCGTGCGCTTGCAGTTCGTGAGCGGTACCCACGCCATCGCCGCGGCGCTCTACGGCGTACTCCGGCCCGGAGATCGCTTGCTGGCACTCACGGGACGCCCCTACGACACC
>VGPQ01000454.1 GCA_016882555.1 Cyanobacteria bacterium M_surface_7_m2_040 | reverse complement strand
GCGCTGGGGCAATTTCTTCAACTCCGAAGCCTTCGGCCTGCCCACCGATCTGCCCTGGAAACTGGCCATCCCCGCCGCCCACCGACCGGTGGAGTTCCTGAGTCAGCTCTATTTCCATCCCACATTCCTCTATGAATCCATCTGGAATCTGGGTGTGTGCGGCGTGTTGCTGCTGCTGTTCCGTGCCGCCAGCCGCGGCCGCATTGCGCTGCCCGCCGGCGCCCTCAGCTGCGTGTATCTGATGGCCT
This sequence comes from Cyanobacteria bacterium M_surface_7_m2_040, assembly GCA_016882555.1. Taxonomy (GTDB): domain Bacteria; phylum Cyanobacteriota; class Cyanobacteriia; order PCC-6307; family Cyanobiaceae; genus RGUW01. The sequence continues at coordinate 1,587 of VGPQ01000454.1, read as the reverse complement.
ACAGCAGCGGCCGGGTGTGGATTGAGGCCCTCCGTCTCGATCCCCTCTGCCTGGTGGGCCAGCCTCCGTTCTGCAGCGGTGGCCTGCGCATGGCCCAGCTGATGAGCCTGCTGCTGATCGCCCTGGGGGGTGTGGGTCTGTGGTGGCTCTACGGCCGGCGCCAGGCCCTTCCTGATCCCGCTGGGGTGGCGTCTTGAGCGCCCAGCCGGTGTGGATTGTCGGGGCCGGTCCGGGAGCGCCCGATCTGCTCACCCTGCGGGCCGCACGGCTGATCGAGCAGGCCGAGGTGCTGGTCTGGACCGATTCGCTGGTGAATCCCCAGATCGCCGCCCTGGCGCCCCAGGCTTGCGAGCGCATCCGCACCAGCACGCTCACGCTCGAGCAGGTGATGGCCGTGCTGATCGAGCGCGCCCAGGCCGGCAAGCGGGTGGTGCGCCTGCACGATGGCGACCCCTGCCTGTATGGGGCCCTGGCCGAGCAGGTGTGCCGGCTGGCCGATGCCGATCTGGAGGTGGAGGTGGTGCCGGGGCTGAGCGCCTACCAGGCGGCGGCCTCCCTGCTCAAACAGGAGCTGACCATTCCTGGCGTCGTGCAGACCATCGTGCTCAGCCGCGCCGGCGGCCGCACCGGCATGCCCGAACGCGAATCCCTGGCACGGCTGGCAGCGCTGCAGGCCTCGCTCTGCCTCTACCTCAGCGCCCGCCACGTGGAGGAGGTGCAGGCCGAGCTGCTGCAGCACTATCCGGCCGACACGCCGGTGGCAATCGGCTACCGGCTCAGCTGGCCCGATCAGTGGCTGGCGGTGGTGCCCCTCGAGCAGATGGCGGCGGTGAGCCGCGAGCGTGAACTGATCCGCACCACCCTGTACGTGGTGAGCCCGGCCCTGGCGGCGGCCGGCACCACCCGTTCCAGGCTGTATTCAGCCAGCCATCACCACCTGTTCCGGGGCGGTGCCTGACGCATTGCCGTAGAGCTCACGCTGCAGCCGGGCCCGGTCCACGCTGCAGCACAGCCGCGCGGCGATGGCATCGAGGTCATCGGCGGCATTCCCCAGGCAGCAGGTGCCCCCCGGCGATGGGGTCACGTTGAACACCAGACCGGGGGCCGCATTGATGCGGGCTTCGCCGAGCATCAGCCGGCGCTGCCCTTTGTGAATCAGCTGGGGTCGCACCCCGCCGTAGCCCTCGGCAAAGGTGAGGTCGGAGAGGGTCATGTCAGGGACGATCTTGCGGGCATCGCCCAGAAACAACCAGCGCCTCAGCAGGGGCACCTCAAACAACAGATTCTTGATGATGTAGTTGCGGATGTCGGCCACCCGAAACAGCTGCCACAGCACGGCGAGCACGGCCCAGTCGAGGCGCAGCACCTTCAAAAACTCCCAGAACGAGGCCGGCTTGTAGCGCTCCAGCAACGGCAGCAGCAGGGCGGTTGGGCCAAAGCGGGTCTTCCCAGGCGCCCGCACATCCGGGTCGCCGTGGATGGCGGCAAACGGCAGCTTGTCGTTCTGCACGGTGTAGACCTTGCCCTTGAGCAGATCGGGGGTGAAGTAGAAGCTCCCGGCCACCGGTAGACAGGAGTACTCCAGCG
>VGPQ01000453.1 GCA_016882555.1 Cyanobacteria bacterium M_surface_7_m2_040 | reverse complement strand
TTCCTCGGCGAGCTGCTCCACCACCCGCTGGGTGCCGGCCCCAAACGGCTTGAAGGCGGTCGAGCCGCAATGGCCGCAACGGTCGCCGACAGCCTGTCGGTGGTCACACCAATGGCAGCGCAGCCATTGGGCGCCGCCGCCGCTGCGGTGCACGGTCAGGGCCACATCGCAATGGGGGCAGAGCACCGCCTGTCCGCAGCTGCGGCAGCTCAGAAAGGCGCGATACCCGCGACGGGGCACCAGCACCACGGCCTGCTCACCGCGCTCCTTCACCTGCCGCAGGCGATCGAGCAAGGCGCGGCTGATCAGGCGGCGGTGGCCCGAGGCCAGCTCCTGGCGCATGTCGACCAGCCGCACCGGCGGCAGCGGCCGGGCCCCGATGCGGCTGGGCAGCCGCAGCAACCGGGTCTGTCCGCGTTGGCAGCTCAGCCAGGTCTCAAGCGATGGGGTGGCCGTGCCCAGCAGCAGCACGGCCCCGTCCTTGTTGGCGCGCAGGCGTGCCACGTCGCGGGCGTGGTAGCAGGGCATCGGGCTCTCCTGCTTGTAGGAGCTGTCATGTTCCTCATCGAGCACGATCAAGCCCACGCCCGGCAGGGGCAGGAACACCGCCGAGCGGGTGCCCACCACCACATGGGCCTGGGCTGGGTCGAGGGTCTGGCGCCAGGTGTTGATGCGATCACCATCGGCCATGCCGCTGTGGTACTCGAGCACCCGCTCGCCGAAGCGGCTGCGGGCCCGATCCAGCAGCTGCGGAATCAGACCGATCTCGGGCGTGAGCAACAGCACGCTGCGCCCCTGCTCCAGCAGATGGGCAGCAGCCTGGAGGTACACCTCGGTCTTGCCGGCACCGGTGACCCCCCAGAGCAACAGCGTCTCACCAGGAGCGGCCGCGGCGATCGCCTGCAGCGCCTGCTGCTGATCCGGATTGAGTTGGCGGCAGGCCTCGGCGGCGGGGGGCTGGGGACCCTGACCAACCCGCCGCACCAGTTGACGCCGCTCCAGCGCCGCCAGCACCGAACGGCTGTGACCGGCCGAGCCGCACAGCTCCACCAGCGGCAGCGAGCCGCCCGCCGCCTCCAGGGCGGCCAGCAGGGCTGCTTGTGCAGGGCTGAGACGGGCCCCCACCGCAGCCGGGAGGGGGCCTTCGATGCGCCACTGGGTCCTGGGCGCGCGGATCGGCGCCTGGGCGCGCTGCCCCAACCAGGCCGCGGGCAGGGCACTTTTGAGCGTCTGAAAGCGGCTGGCGTGGCACTGCTCGGCCACCTGAGCGATCAACTCCTGCCAGACCGGCGTGACCGCTGCGGCCTGCACGAGGCCCTGCACGGGCTGCAGCGGCTTGCCCTCGAGTGCGGGTGGGAGAGCATCGAGACACTCCACCACCAGACCCGAGTGGCGGCGTCCACGCAGACGCACCTGCACCAAATCACCAGTGCCCAGCGGCAGATTCAGCACATTGGCGTACGTGAACACCTGCCCTTCCGGGCCGGCTTCCAGCCAGATCTGAAGCCAGCGGGGTGGAGGAATCTGGAGATCTGAACCCACCGGGCTTGCAAAGGTGTCTCGCCATTCTTAAGATGACAGTGTTGGGCAGTCGTACGACTGCTGTCGGAACAAGGAACGGTTCCGTCCAGAGGGAAGACCCGAAGTGAGCGCCTGGAATCGACCTTCCTTCGGAGGGCATTCCAACCCTGGCCTCCCGGTCTGCGACCTCCCCTGACAGCTCTCCACAGGCTCCGGCCGCCTCCAGCCCCCACCCTATCGACCCCCACCTCCGCAGACACCGCCAGAACGCTTGCAGGATCAAGATTTGATCCATTGGCTGGCCGGTAAGCGAAGGTTCAAT
>VGPQ01000452.1 GCA_016882555.1 Cyanobacteria bacterium M_surface_7_m2_040 | reverse complement strand
CCGATTGCCAGCCGAGCTGCCGCTCTGGCGCCTGCCGCTGCAGAGCCTTGGCTTCTCCCCTGAGCACCAGGGATTTGCCGGCACCCTGAGCCTGCCGGCCGAGCTGCTGATCGCCCAGGTGGTCACCGTTGGGCAGCAACTGGCGGCGCTGGGGTTTGCGCGTTTGGTGCTGTTCAACGCCCATGGCGGTCAGATCGCCCTGCTGCAGGTGGCGGCGCGCCAGCTGCGGGCCAGCGCCCCACGGTTGGCCGTCCTGCCCTGCTTTGTGTGGAGCGGTCCTGAAGGGGTGGCTGAGCTGATCCCAGAGCCCGAACGCAGCCAGGGCCTGCATGCGGGGCTGGCCGAAACCAGCCTGATGCTGCACCTGGCGCCCGAGCTGGTGGGCCCGCTGCCCCCGGCCGATGGACGGCGCGGCGGCCAGCCTCCGGCGGGCTGGAGCCTCGAGGGAGCTGTGCCCACGGCCTGGCTGAGCAGCGACCTCAGCGCTTCAGGGGTGATCGGCGACCCCGCGGGGGCTGATTCTGAGCGGGGGGAGCGCCTGGCTGAGCGGTTGGTGCTGGGGTGGTGCGGGCTGTTTGAGCGGCTGATGGCCAGCGATTGGCCCCAGGGCCACTGAAGGTCGTTACAGTCAAGCCTGCTCCTGACCTCGCGCGGTAGCCATGGCGACCCTTGCCTCTCCAGTGGAAGCGTCTTCGCACGATGCTTCCAATGCCTCAGCCCTGCCTGACTTTCACAGCGAGGTCTACAAGGATGCCTACAGCCGCATCAATGCGATCGTGATCGAGGGCGAGCAGGAGGCCCACGACAACTACATCTCCATCGGCACGCTGATTCCCGATCAGGCCGAAGAGCTCGCCCGCTTGGCGCGCATGGAGCTCAAGCACATGAAGGGCTTCACCGCCTGTGCCAACAACCTGGGCGTCACCGCCGACATGTCGTTTGCGCGCGACTTCTTTGCGCCGCTGCGCAACAACTTCCAGACGGCCCTGGCCGAGGGCAAGGTGGTCACCTGCCTGCTGATCCAGGCCATCCTGATCGAGGCTTTCGCCATCTCGGCGTATCACATCTACATCCCGGTGGCCGATCCCTTCGCCCGCAAGATCACCGAAGGGGTGGTCAAGGACGAGTACACCCACCTCAACTACGGCCAGGAGTGGCTCAAGGCCAACCTCGAGAGCATCCGTGAGGAGTTCGAGCAGGCCAACCGCGACAACCTACCGCTGGTGCGCACCATGCTCGAGCAGGTGGCAGCAGATGCGGCCGTCCTGCAGATGGAGAAAGAAGATCTGATGGCCGACTTTCTGAGCTCCTACCAGGAAGCCCTGATCGAGATCGGCTTCACGGGCCGCGAGATCGCCAAGTTCGCCGCCGCTGCGCTGGTGGGTTGAGACCCCGCGGCCCAGGGGCCGGATTCCCCCCCGCCCCTGTGCCCTGGGCTACAGAAAGGCGTGGCAGGATGCTGATCTGCGCGGGCTTTGGACCCGCCCCTGTCGCCCCATGTTCGGTCTGATCGGCCACTCCACCAGTTTTGCCGAGGCCAGGGCCAAGGCCCGCAACCTCGGTTATGACGAGTACGCCGACGGCGACCTCGACATGTGGTGTGCGGCACCGCCCCAGCTGTTGGAGCGGGTCAGGGTCACCAGCCAGGCCGGCACCACGATCGAGGGGGCCTACATCGATTCGGTGTTTGTGCCCGAAATGCTGCGGCGCTTCAAGACCGCCAAGCGCAAGGTGCTCAAGGCGATGGAGCTGGCCCAGAAGAGCGGCATCGACATCACCGCCCTGGGGGGCTTCACCTCGATCATTTTTGAAGACATGAACCTGCTCAAGGAGGAGCGGGTGGGT
>VGPQ01000451.1 GCA_016882555.1 Cyanobacteria bacterium M_surface_7_m2_040 | reverse complement strand
GCTCAAACAGGGGCGTCAGCCGGCTGATCAGGGCGCGGTCATCGCCATAGAGCCCGGCCGAATAGATGGGATGGTGACCCACCACCACCTTCCAGGGGGCGGTGCTGGCGGCCAGGCTCTTCCTGAGCCAGGGCAGCTGGTGCTGCCAGGGCGCATTGACGTTGGTGTCGAGCATGAAGAACTCGACCGGCCCCTGGCGCACGGTGTACCAGCGCCCCTTCATGCCGAACGGTTTGAAGGCCACCTGGGGATCACCGTTGGCACTGCGGATGTCGTGGTTGCCCAGCACGGCATGGAAGGGCACCTTGGCGGCGATCAACTCCCGGTAGGGCCTGGTGAAGGTCTGCTCGATCCCCCTGAGGTCACCGTCGCCCCAGGCGGAGGTGGCGTAGATGTTGTCGCCGCCCAGGATCACCAGATCCACCGGGTCGCGGCGCTGAATGGCACCCATCTGCCCACCCACGGCGCGCTGGGCACTGTTGCCGCTGCCGAAGTCAGCGGTGGCCAGCACATGCAGACGGCTGGCCACCGGCGGCGGCGGCGGTGCGGCCGGTTGGGCGAGCCCGCGGCCGGCTTTGGCGGCTACCCCGCCTGCCAGGGCCCAGGGGATCAGTTGCAGCAGCTGGCGGCGTTTCATGCGGCCACCGCCTGCAGGCGCTGCAGCTCAGCCAGCACCTCCTGGCTGTGGCCAGCGGGGCGAACGGCGGTCCAGCGGGCCTGCAGCACCCCCTGGGGGTCGATCAGAAAGGTGTGCCGTTGCGAGAAGGGCGGAATCCAGGATCCATAGGCCTTGCTGACCTGGCCACCCGGATCCGACAGCAGCGGGTAGGTGAGCCCCTCACTGCCGCAGAAGGACGCGTGCTGATCGGGGTCGTCGGCGCTGATGCCGATCACCTGGGCCCCGGCGGCCGCAAACGCGCTCAGATCGCGCTGGAACCCGCGCGCCTCCAGGGTGCAGCCACTGGTGAAATCCTTGGGATAGAAGTACAGCACCAGCCAGCTGCCGGCCAGATTGGCCAGTTGCAGGTGGGTGGGCCGGGCCTCGCTGCCCTTGCTGGGGCCGGGGGCAACCCCATCCAGGCTGAAGCCCGGGGCGGATGCCCCCAGCTCGGGCAGCGTGCCGCCCATGGCCAGGGCGGGCTGTGCGCCGATCCCGCCTGCGGCACAAGCCAGAGCTCCCAAGCGGAGAACCTGGCTCAGCAACTCACGTCGATGCATGGCAGGGCGATCGCTGCCCAGCTTCTAGCTCAGAGACGGGCCAGGTTGATGCCCAGCTCACGGGCGTAGGCGCCCAGCCCTTTTTTCTGAATGGTCTTGAGGGCGCGGGTGGAGACCCGCAGCTTCACAAAGCGGTTGCCCTCGGCCCACCACAGGCGGCGCTCCTGCAAGTTGACCTGTTGCAGCTTCTTGGTGCGCACGTGTGAGTGCGACACGGCCATGCCGTTGTTGGCGCGCTTGCCGGTGAGATCACAGACGCGGGACATGGTCGAATCAACGCTTCAGAACAACCAGGCCCTACCCAACAGGTTTGTAGCCCGATCACACACCTTACCAAACAGCACCCCTATTCTCCCCACGAGGTTTTGGATCAGGCCATGCTCCACGTGCTCAAGTTCAGCTCGGAAGACTGCGGCACCTGCCACCGCATGAGCCATTACGACGAGCTGGTGTGCACTGAGCTGGGCTGCACCTTCGTGAGCGTGATGCTGCAGGACACCGACACCTACCGCCGCTATCGCAAGGTCTTGCTGGCCCAGTACCCCAACAAGGAGGGCATGGGTTGGCCCACCTACCTGCTGGTGACCGACCCCGACGGAGAGTTCACCATCCATGGCGAGCTCAAGGGCGGCAT
>VGPQ01000450.1 GCA_016882555.1 Cyanobacteria bacterium M_surface_7_m2_040 | reverse complement strand
CAGACACCATCCCAGCATGAGCTCACCATCGCCCCAGGAACGGGCCTACATCCACGGCACCAGCGACCGGGAACAGCAACGGCTGATTGAGCAGGCCGACATTTTGACCCACCTGCTGGCGGCCAATCTGGAGCTGCACCCCGGCGAGCGCCTGCTCGAGATCGGCTGCGGCGTGGGGGCCGTGCTGGCGCAGATCGCACGCGGGCAGCCACAGGCCCTGCTCAGCGGCATCGACATCAGCCCTGATCAGATCGAAGGGGCACGGCGGCATCTTGATGCGCAGGGGCTGGGCAGCGGCAGCACCAACCCGGTGGAGCTGGTGGTGGGCGACGGCGCGGCGCTGCCCTGGCCCGATGGCCACTTTGACCGGGTGCGGCTGGTGTGGGTGATCGAGCACCTGACCGACCCCTTGGCGGTGCTGCGCGCGGCGCGGCGGGTGCTGCGGCCCGGCGGCACGATCCATCTCACCGAAACCGACTACGCCAGCCTGCGGGTGTCGCCGCCCGATGCGGCGATCGAGGCCCTGCTGGCCGCCTTCGTGGCCCACTTCAACCGCCATGGCGACGCCCATGCCGGCCCGCGTCTGGGCCCCCTGCTCGAGCAGGCGGGCTTCACCGCTGTGCGCAATCAGATGATCGGCATCCATCACTGGTGCCCCAGTGGGCGCCAGCAGGTGCACGACTTCTGCGCCTATCTGCTGCAGTTCATCAGACCGGAGCTGCCGGCCCTGCAAGCGGCGGCCCCCACGGCCGAGGTTGCGGCGCAAATCGAAGTCGGTGCGCAGCGGTTTGCCCAGCTGGCAGACCGCGCCAACGCTGCCATCAGCATCAGTGGCTATCAGGGCTTTGGTGTGGCCCCGGCCTGAGTGCTGGTTTGCCAGCGAAAGTCGGCGAACACCACGACGGCTCCTCGGCCGCTCTGGCTGATCGCAAGCTCCAGAACAGGACCGCCGGCATCACGACGCAGCGAGCCGCTCAACTGGCCATTGTCTTCGGTTTCGACCAGCAGCACCCGGCAGCTGCGGGGATCAATCCAGCCGATCAGCGGCTCCACCTCCTGAAACGCCGGTTGCCCCTTGCGGTTGCGGCCCTGCACCGCACCAGCACCGGTTCGCACGGCAGCCCAGTCGCGCTGGCCCCGCACGCGGCCGTCCGCCCCGACCTGCAGCTGCAGCCGTTGCCGGCTGGCCGCCACGCCGCCGCTGACATGGGCCAGGGCCTCGGCCTGCCACACGCCCGAAAGGCTTGTGAGGTCGGCGGGCGGCGCGCAACGACCGGGTTGGGGCGCCGCGACAGCAGCGCTCCAGGGCAGTGGCAGGACCAACAGGGCAGCCAGAGCCGAGCGGGACAGGAGGTGGTGCATTGCTTGAAGACGCAGGGAGGCTGCTCGCGGGAGCAGATCGCGAAGGCAGGTCGGGGCCATTGTGACCAGGCTGGTGAGCAGCGAGATCCACCAGCGGATGGACAGCCCCGCCACAGCGATGCCCCAACTCACCCTCAACGGCGGCACCCCCATGCCCGCCCTGGGCCTGGGCACCTGGAAAGCGGCCCCGGGCCAGGTGGGCCAGGCGGTACAGACGGCCCTGCAGCTGGGCTACCGCCACATCGACTGCGCATCGATCTACGGCAACGAGGCCGAGGTCGGCGCGGCCCTGACGGAAGCCCTGGCCGGTGGGGTGGTGAGCCGCGATGCGCTGTGGATCACCTCCAAGCTCTGGAACGACTGCCACGCCCCACAGCAGGTGCGCCCGGCCCTGGAGCGCACCCTGGCTGACCTGCAGCTGCAGTACCTGGATCTGTACCTGATCCACTGGCCGGTGGTGCACCGCCACGGCGTGCTGATGCCCAGCGTC
>VGPQ01000449.1 GCA_016882555.1 Cyanobacteria bacterium M_surface_7_m2_040 | reverse complement strand
GCGGCGATCGACCGTGGCCACCCCAAAACGCTGCTGCACCAGAGGCTGGTCATGGGCCGTGACCAGCACAGGTGTGGCAGCCGGCAACTGCGCCAGCAACACCTCGAGCAGGGCGTCATCGCCGAGATTGTGCTCGCCGTAGTAGCCGCAGAGCAACACAGGTGCGCGATGAGCGGCACCAGTCGGCGGGGTTAGGGCAGGAGTGGACATCAGCATCGCCGCGAGGTTACGGCCCACCGCACCGCGCCCCGCTCCATAGAGTCGAGTGATGCACGCCCTCTCGCTGCCCACCTGGTGGATCCACATCAGCTCGGTGATCGAGTGGGTTGTCGCGATCACGGCCGTGGTGGCCCTCGGGCGCCGACGCGGCGAGGGGGGGTGGCGCTGGTTGGCGCTGGCCATGGTGCCCGCCCTGGGCAGCGCCATGGCGGCCTGCACCTGGCACCTGTTTGACAATCCCAGCGACCTCGATGGCCTGGTGGTGCTGCAGGCCGGCCTCACCGCCGCAGGCAACGCAGCCCTGGCCCTGGCGGCCTGGAACCTGCTGCGGCAGCAGCGCACCAACCATGGCTGAAATGGTGGCAGCCGACTGGATCCAGGCAAGCCTGCAGCGCTTGGCCAGCATCGATCCGGCACCGCTGTTTGCGGTCTCGCTGCTGCCCTACCTGGCCTTTCTCTGGTGGGCGCGTCAGCTGAAGGGGTTCCCGCCCCTGGCGCTCAAGGGATTTGCGCTGACGCTGGTGTTTGTAGCGGTGACGATCGGCGCGGCGCTGATCGCCCAGCAGCAGTTCGGCCGCCAGCTGGCCGATGTGGATGCGCTGCACGGTGGCGCCGAGTCGTTTCTCACCCTGGCCAACCTGCTGGTGGCCGGGGGGTTTGCCCTGGCGGCGCGAGCCCAGACGCACAAGGGATGAACAAGTCTTAAGCAGCGCGTCGGCCCGCGGCCCCGCCCCGGAAGATGGAAGCGTTGGAAACCGGTTCCATGCTCGCTCCCCTTCTGGCCATTGCGCCCGCCACCGTCAGCTGGTCGCCCAAGGTGGCGCTGGTGATGATCATCTGCAACGTGATCGCGATCGCCATCGGCAAGGCCACAATCAAGCAGCCCAATGTGGGTCTGCAGCTGCCCAGTTCCGCCCTGTTTGGCGGTTTGAGCCATGGCGCCATGCTGGGCACCATCAGCCTGGGTCACATCTTCGGCATCGGTGCCATTCAGGGCCTGGCCGCCCGCGGCGTGCTCTGAAGCCGCCCGCGACGCACCCAGACAGGGTGCAGTGATTCGCGTACCGGAAAGCCCCGGAGCACCAAGGGTGCCCGGGGCTTTTGCCTGGTCATGTCAGGGCAGGACGAACGACCCAGCCGCTGACGAAACCGCGCTCAGACCGCCAGCGGTTGCACGGCCGCAGCGGCCAGTGGCGGTGCTGACTTGGGGAAACGCTCCTGGATGGTCTGGGCCATCTGGGCCGGCGTGAGCCCCAGGCTCTGCTTGCTCTGGTCGGGGGTGGCATGGTCCACCAGCAGATCGGGAATGCCGATGCGCAGCACCGGCACCAGCACGCCGCGCTCGCTAAGCGCTTCCACCACCGCCGCACCGAAGCCGCCGGCCAGGGCGCCTTCTTCCATGGTGACCACCCGGCCGATGCGCTGGGCCATCGGCGCGATCAGGGCCTCATCCAGGGGCCGCAGGAAGCGGGCGTTGATCACAGCGGCGCGGATGCCCTGCTCCTGCAGCAGCCCGGCCGTTGCCAGGGCGGGATACACCATGGAGCCGTAGGCCACGATCAGCAGATCGTCGCCATCGGTGAGCAATTCCCCGCGGCCGATCTGCAGCGGCTCGAAGCCCTCTTCGGCCAGG
>VGPQ01000448.1 GCA_016882555.1 Cyanobacteria bacterium M_surface_7_m2_040 | reverse complement strand
TTGAAGTGCGGCCAGCCAGCAAAGAGGCGGTGTTCAAGGTGGCCAAAGAGGGTGAGGAGCCCCGCGAGGAGGTGATCAGCTACGAGCTCCTGCATGTGACGCCGCCGATGGCGGCGCCCGATGTGGTGGCCCAGAGCCCCCTCGCTGCTGCCAGCGGTTTTGTGGAGGTGGATAAGCACTCCACCCAGCACGTGCGCTACCCGAATGTGTTCGCCATCGGTGATGTGAGCGGTATGCCCAACTCCAAAACCGCTGCCGCCGTGCGCGGCCAGGCGCCGGCGCTGGTGACCAACCTGCTCGCCCAGCTCGATGGCGGCAAAGGTGACGGCTCCTACAACGGCTACAGCTGCTGCCCGCTGATCACCGGCTACGGCAAAACGATCATGGCTGAGTTCAATTACGACGCTCAGCCCGAGCCCTCTTTCCCCTTGGATCCCACCAAGGAGCGCTGGAGCATGTGGGTGATGAAAACCACGATCCTGCCCTGGGTGTACTGGAACCGCATGCTCAAGGGGGCCGACCACGAGAAGCGCTTCATCCCCGGCGTGAAGCACTGAGCCTCAGGCTTGCCTTTGCTCGGCCCGTTCGCCCCAGGCGTGAAGGCCATCGAGCACGGGCAGCTGGGCGGTGAGCACCTTCTGGCTTACGCCTTGTTGAACATCGGCCAGGGTGCGTTGCAGGTCGAAGAAGCGGCGTGCCCCATCGATCAGTTCCCGCAGGATCAGCAGCTTCCAGCGCCCCTGGATCACCTTGAGGGCGAGTTCAGCCTTGCAATCGCTGTGCTGATGGCTGCTCTGAAACCCGCTGCCCCCACCCATGGCTCACGTTTCGGTAACTCCCCCACTTTGAAGTGCGCTCTTGCCTGCCCGCAGCTGCCCAGCGCACGATCACAGGGAGCGCTTGTTGAACAACCTGGAGCTGAGCACAGCCATGACCCCGCCCTTGCCTCCAACTCTGTTGGTGATTGCTGCCAGCAACGGTGAGAACCTCAAGCTGGCCGAACGTTTCGCCGCACAGGCGCGTGTTCAAGGCCTGAGCGCTGAGGTGCTGGATCTCACCGCGGTGGAGCTTCCCCTATTCACTCCGCGGGCCTGCTCCGCCGGGACGCCGCCGGCGGTGGCGTCGTTGCACCAAAAGCTGGTGGCTGCAACCCATTGGGTGATCTGCGCACCCGAATACAACGGCTCCATTCCGCCGGTGCTCACCAGCGCCATCGCCTGGCTGTCGGTGCAGGGCGACGACTTCCGGTTGCTGTTTAACGGCCGCCCCGTGGCGATCGCCACCCATTCCGGAGGCGGTGGCTACGCGGTTCTGGCGGCGCTGCGCCTACAACTCGCTCATCTCGGCGCTCATGTGGTGGGCCGGCAGGTGGTGAGCAACAGCACCAGCAGCGCCAAGGATGAGTCGATCGCTGATGTGATTCACCGCCTCAAGCAACTTCAACCGCTCCAGCCCTGAGACGATTCACTGGCCATGACAACCACTCCCATCACGATTCCCGCCAGCCATGGCGCGCTGGCCGAAGCCCTGGGTGCTGATGCACTGGTGCTGCGGCCCGCCGCTGAGCGCTTTCACAGCCAGCTCGATTGGCTGGATAGTTGGCACAGCTTTTCCTTCTCCAGCCACTACGACCCGGCCTGGATGGGTTTTGGGCCGCTGCGGGTGATCAACGACGACACGATTGCCGCCGGCCGGGGCTTCGGCATGCATCCCCACCGCGATATGGAGATCATCACGGTGATGGTGCAGGGCGAATTGCACCACCGCGATTCGATGGGGCATGTCGAGGTGCTGCGCGCCGGTGAGGTGCAGCGGATGAGCGCTGGCACCGGTGTGGTGCACAGCGAGATCAACG
>VGPQ01000447.1 GCA_016882555.1 Cyanobacteria bacterium M_surface_7_m2_040 | reverse complement strand
CAGCGATCCGGCAGATGGTGCGGGCCACCCTGGCCTCGCTCCCGCCGGCGCTCTACCAACCGGCCTTGCTGGCCCGGGCCTCGGCGGTGGCCACCCTGGGACGCCAGCGGCAATGTCTGGCGGTCAACCCCAACCTGGAAGCCACCGAGGCAGATCCCGATCAGCAAGGACTCTGATCGGATGGTTGAAGTAGTTCAGGTTGTGGGGTGATCAGGGGTTGCGTGATCAGGCCCCAGCGCAGTGATCTTGGTGCCGGCGCGATCCCGGTTCCCGGGCGCTCACTGCGGCACCCAGCCGATCAGGCTTCGCTCTCGTCGTCGTTAATGGGGTACACAAAGCCCTGGGCGCGGCCACTCAACACGGCCTTGCCGATCGAAAGGGCCTTCTGGGCGGCCACCGATGCCTTGGCCTTCCACTGGGCATGGCGCTGGTTGCGCTTGCCTTTGGAGGTTTTCTTCTTGGGAACAGCCATCCCGCCACACTTGATGCCAGACGACAATCTTCAGCTGCCGCCTGGCCTTTCGTCAAATCGCTAAGCTCAGGCGAAAGCCTGAACCCTGTGGGCGCAAGCCTTTCCGCCGCTGCAACACCCCCCGATCATGTTCAGCGCAGCGCTCCTGAGCGCCCCGCAGTCGCCCCAGCGCAGCTGCCATCCCCGTCTCGCCGCCCTTCCCTGTGGGGAGCGCGCGTGGCGCAGCCCTCGTACAGCGCGCTGCTCAAGGATCTGCGCAACGGCAAGATTCGCGATCTGGAGCTCTCCCCCAGCCGCCGCGAAGTGACGGCCGTGTATCGCGACGGCCAGAAGGCCCAGGTGAGCGTGTTCAACAACGACCAGCTGCTGCTGCGCACCGCCCAGCAACAACGGGTGCCGCTCAGCGTTCGCGATGACCGCCAGGAGACCGCCACCGCCTCCCTCGTGGCCAACGGTCTGCTGGTGGTGGTGCTGCTGCTGGGGCTGGGCCTGTTGCTGCGCCGCTCGGCCCAGGTGGCCAACAAGGCGCTGGGGTTTGGTCGCTCCCAGGCCCGCGTTCAGGATGACACGGCGGCCCCTTTGCATTTTGAAGATGTGGCCGGCATCGCCGAGGCCAAGGAGGAGCTGGCCGAAGTGGTCACCTTTCTCAAGTCGCCCGAGCGGTACACCGCCGTGGGCGCCAAGATTCCCAAGGGTGTGCTGCTGGTGGGGCCGCCCGGCACCGGCAAGACCCTGCTGGCCCGGGCCATCGCCGGTGAGGCAGCTGTGCCGTTCTTCTCGATGGCGGCCTCCGAGTTTGTGGAGCTGTTCGTGGGCGTGGGCGCCAGCCGCGTGCGCGACCTGTTCCGCAAGGCCAAGGCCAAGGCACCCTGCATCATCTTCATCGACGAGATCGATGCGGTGGGGCGCCAGCGCGGCGCCGGCATCGGCGGCGGCAATGACGAGCGTGAGCAGACCCTCAACCAGCTGCTCACCGAGATGGACGGCTTTGAAGACAACTCCGGGGTGATCCTGCTGGCCGCCACCAACCGGCCCGACGTGCTCGATGCAGCCCTGATGCGGCCCGGCCGTTTCGACCGGCGCATCAGCGTCGATCTGCCCGACCGCCGCGGCCGCGAGGAGATCCTGGCGGTGCATGCCCGCACCAGGCCCCTGGCCCCGCAGGTCAATCTGGCCGACTGGGCCTCACGCACCCCGGGGTTCTCGGGGGCCGATCTGGCCAACCTGCTCAACGAAGCGGCAATCCTCACCGCCCGCCGCGAGCAGCAACAGATCGATGACGCGGCGCTCACCGATGCGCTCGAGCGCATCACCATGGGTCTGAGCGCGGCCCCCCTTCAAGACAGCGCCAAAAAGCGCCTGATCGCTTACCACGAAATCGGC
>VGPQ01000446.1 GCA_016882555.1 Cyanobacteria bacterium M_surface_7_m2_040 | reverse complement strand
CGGCCATGGCTTGGGCTCAGGCTGCTGCCGGCCGGCGCCGCTGCGTGGCATAGACCGCTGCTCCACCAGCCGCCAGCACCAAGCCACCGCTGATGGCCAGGAACACCAGGGTCTGCAGCAACAGCAGAAAGATCCCCAAGGCCGAGCCAGCCGCGATCTGCATCCTGGCCTTGATCAGCAGGGTGAGCAGCAGCAGCACGGTTGCCTTGAGGGCCAGCACCTTGGCTCTGCTGAGCGGACAGAACGGGTTCAGAAGCACGGCGTGATCACAGGTATCCCCATGCTGGCGGGCCGATCCGGGTGCGGTGGTTTCACTCAAGACCTGGGCGGCTGCGGTGGGATCCACTGAGGTGGACAGGCCCGCCACCCCTGCTGCTGCTTTTGCTGCCAGAGCTTGATGGCCTGCTCCCGCGTGAGCTCCTTGCGGCGTTTCAGCATGGGTGCCGCCTCCCCGGGGATCAACTCCCCGAGGGTCACCTCCAGGCTCTGGCTCCAGCGGTCGTAGCGGCGCGGTTGGAAATGCAGCACCTGAAGGCCATCACTGAGCCAGCCCTCCTGCGGGGAGAGCGGCGGCCGGCCGATCCTGTCCGTCACATTCATCGGCCGTTCAGGCCACCTCAGGCGCCCAGCCCTGTGTCCTCACCATGTCGTCGGTCAAGCCCTGGCAACGGCTTGTCAGGTGCTCGCCATGGGCGATCAGGCCCTGGTGCAGCTGGCAGGTCAGCACGGGGATGCAGTTCACCCCGGCGTGATGCCGGAACCAGTGGCAGGTCATGCAGACCTTGCGGCTGCGGGTCTTCACCAGCACCTCGCTGTCGAGGAAGGGCCACTCCTCGACAGGGGTTTCAATCCGGGCAGCCAGGGCCGCGGGTCGGGGCAACGGGAAACCCATAAACCATTTCAGATGCGTACACCTGTACTAGCACGCATTGCTGGGGGTTGGCAGCCGTCGCTTCTGGCTGCTGCAAGGGCATTCGTGCATAAAACATGGTCATTGGGCTAACCCGGTGCAGCAATGGCATGAACTGCGGTTGCGAAGAGCTGCTACAACCCTGAGCCCCTCTCACCGGCACTGCTAGAGCTGTCCAGCAAGGGTCATGTCGGTGGCCCAAGTCGTACCCGAACCGTTCAGCTGTCACCGCGATGATGCAACGACGCTCCTTCCTCGCCGCCGCCGGCGCCTTGGCCGCGGCCACTCAGATTCCCTTCGCCAAAGCCAAAAACCAAGGGGCAACCAGCGCGGCGTGCAACCCACCAGTCGTTCCCTCATCCACCAAGTCGCGTTTTGCCCCGCTGATCAGCGGCAAGGCGCCAGGCACATTGCTTTCCAAGGAGGAGATTGAGGCCTCAGTCAACGGAGCCCGCGCCTGGAAGGTGCGCTACATCTCCAAAGACGTCAACGGCGTGCTGAACGAGGTCAGCGGATTGGTGATCGCGCCGGCAGCCACAGGCAAAAACCGCAAACTGCTGACCTGGTGTCACGGCACCACCGGCCTGGGCGATGCCGCCTGCCCTTCAGCACAGCCAGGGCCGGCATGCAACATGAACATCTACTTCGATACACCATCCAGCCAGCAGATCGACTACGGGGTGCCAGGCCTGCAGGATTGGATCAACGATGGCTACGTGGTCTGCGCCACCGACTACCAGGGACTGGGCACCCCGGGGCAGCACCAGTACGTCGTCAACCGCACACAGGCCCGTGATGCCGTCTACCTGGCCCGAGCCGCCAGGAAAATGGCTGTGGGTGCTGGCACCAAGCTCGGCTGCGCAGGATGGTCGGAGGGAGGTGGCGCGGCCGCTTCGGTCGCCGAGCTGGATGCGGCCGACTATGGCGAGCTGCAGCTGGTCGGCA
>VGPQ01000445.1 GCA_016882555.1 Cyanobacteria bacterium M_surface_7_m2_040 | reverse complement strand
CCGCCTCGCAGTCGTAGGCGGCCTGGCCGATGTCGTCGCACAGGGCCAGGCGCAGCGCCGCCTGCTGGTCGTCGAGCCGCGGCGGCAGCACGCCGGGGGCATCGAGCAGGTCAAGCTCCTGGCCCAGGCGCACCCAGCGCAGGCTGCGGGTGACGCCGGCGCGGCGGGCGCTGTCGACCACCTTCTGGCGCACCAGCCGGTTGATCAGCGCCGACTTGCCCACATTGGGGAAGCCCAGCATCAGGGCCCGCACCGGCCGGGGCTTCATGCCGCGGCCGCGGCGCCGCTCGTTGAGGGCATCGCCGGCGCGGATCGCCGCCTGCTGCAACTGCTTGACGCCGGTGCCGGCCTTGGCATCGCACCACCACACCGGCTGCTCCCGGCTGCGAAACCAGGCGCTCCAGGCCTCGCGCGCTGCGGGCGGCACCATGTCGAGCCGATTGAGCACCAGCAGGTGCTGCTTGCCGCTGATCCAGCGCTGCAGCCGCGGGTGACCGGTGGCCAGCGGGATGCGGGCATCGCGCACCTCGATCACCAGATCCACCTTGCCCAGGGCCTCGTGCAGAGCCTTCTCGGCTTTGGCGATGTGGCCCGGATACCACTGGATGGCGGGCGCGTTGCCGCTCAGCGGGCCGCCATCGTGCATCAGGGCACCACCAGCACCGGGCAGGGCGCCAGCTGGATCACCCGCGCGGCGGTGCTCTGCTGATCGCTTTCGAGGGTGATGCCACGGGTGCCCATGACGATCACATCGGCATTGATCTCGTCGGCCACATCGCCGATCACAAAGGCGGGTTTGCCCTCGCGCTCGATCACCTCACAGCTGATCCCGGCCTGCTCGAAACTGCTGCGGGCCTGGCTGAGCAGCTGCTCGAGCGCTGCGGCGTCATCGCCCTCCTCGACCACCGCCAACAGCACCAGCCGGCTGTTGTGCTGCTGGGCCAGCTGCAGGGCCACCGCCGCCGTTTCCATCGCCTGGCGGCTCTGATCAAGGGGAAACAGAACGGTCTGAAACATCGCTAGGGGAACCGCATTGAAAACAGGGTGCTGGTCGCAGGCGGTGCCAGCAGGCCCGGTTGAGCCACCAGTCTGTGATGCACGCTGCCGGCTCGCCAGCGGGGCTGCGGGCGGGTATCCGCAGCCGGGGAGCTAACCTCCCCCCGCCCGTACCCCTCCTTACACCATGGCGAAGCGATCCCTGGCCAGCCTCAGCGCCTCTGACCTGCGCGGCAAGCGGGTGCTGGTGCGGGTCGACTTCAACGTGCCGCTGAACGACGCCGGCGCCATCACCGACGACACCCGCATCCGCGCCGCCCTGCCGACGATCAACGATCTCACCGGCAAGGGCGCCAAGGTGATCCTGTCGGCCCACTTCGGCCGTCCCAAGGGCCAGGTGAACGACGCCATGCGCCTCACGCCGGTGGCCGCCCGCCTGAGCGAGCTGCTGGGCAAGAGCGTCACCAAGACCGACAGCTGCATCGGCCCCGACGCTGAAGCCAAGGTGGCCGCCATGGCCGAAGGCGACGTGGTGCTGCTCGAGAACGTGCGCTTCTTCGCTGAAGAAGAGAAGAACGAGCCCGGCTTTGCCGCCGCGCTGGCCAAGCTGGCCGATGTGTACGTGAACGACGCCTTCGGCGCCGCCCACCGCGCCCACGCCTCCACTGAAGGCGTGACCAAGCACCTGCGCCCCAGCGTCGCCGGCTACCTGATGGAGAAAGAGCTGCAGTACCTGCAGGGCGCCATCGATGAGCCCAAGCGCCCGCTGGCCGCGATCGTGGGCGGCTCCAAGGTGAGCTCCAAGATCGGTGTGCTCGAGGCCCTGCTCGACAAGTGCGACAAGATTCTTGTCGGCGGAGGCATGA
>VGPQ01000444.1 GCA_016882555.1 Cyanobacteria bacterium M_surface_7_m2_040 | reverse complement strand
GCTTTGCGAGGGCAAGAAGATCGAGGGCTATCCCACCTGGGAGATCAATGGAACGCTCGATTCCGGTGTGAAGCCCCTGCTCAAGCTGGCTGAGCTGATCGGTTACAAGGGCCCCGCCCTCAACTGAGCGGGGCTACCGCTTCGGTGCTGATCGGCTGGTGGCGGCGCTGCACGGAGTGGCGCCACCAGAACGGCTGGGCTGCCGGGACATCCACTCGGAAATGACCACCACGGCTCTCCTGCCGGAACAGGGCCGCTTCCAGCAGGAGCTGGGTTACCACCAGGCGCTGGCGTAAGTCGTGGGCACGGCTGATCCAGGCGCACTCGGTGGTGTCGAGGCTGGTGCATTGCGATGGCGGGAGCTCCGCCATGGCTTCGAGCCAGGGGTCCTGCTGGATCTGCTGCCGGAGAGGCTGCATCAGCTTCAAGCCTTGCCGCAACTGGCTGCCCTGGCGTTCCACGCCCGCCACCTGCCAGCAGAGGCTGCGCAGCTGCTGCAGGCTGTGCTCCAGTTGGCGGAACTGCTCTCCGGTGGGCACCGGTAAGCCGGAGATTGGCCGGTGCGCGGCGTTGAGGGGCGTGAGCGCCGGCGGTGGCTCGATCTGGCGCAGCTGGCGGGCGAACACCAGGCATTCCATCAGCGAGTTGCTGGCCAGGCGATTGGCGCCATGCACGCCGGTGCTCGCCACTTCACCTACGGCATAGAGGCCGGGAATCGTGGTGGCGGCCATGGCGTTGGTGTGCACGCCTCCCATCCAGTAATGGGCGGCCGGCGCCACGGGAATGGGCGTGCTTGTGGGCTCCAGCCCCAGCTCCCGGCAGCGCCCCAGGATCGTGGGGAATTGCTGCTCGAGCCGCTCCCGGCCCACCGGGCGGAGATCCAGCCACACGTGCTCCAGCTGCTGCTCGCGCATGCACTGCACCAGGGCGCGGCTCACGGCATCCCGCGGGGCTAGGTCGGCGCCGGGCAGCTGGCTCACCGGGCTGGCTCCGCGGCCATCCAGCAGCCGCGCTCCTTCCCCGCGCACCGCTTCGGAGATCAGAAAGTGGGGCGCCCCCGGCAGCATCAGGGCCGTGGGGTGAAACTGCACGAATTCCAGATCGCGGATCTTGGCACCGGCCTGCCAGGCCATGGCGATGCCATCGCCGCTGGCCTGCGATGGGTTGGTGGTGTTGGCGTAGAGATGGCCGCCGCCGCCGGTGGCCAGCACCACAGCTCCGGCCTGCAACCAGCGCAGGCTGCCGGCGTGCAGCATCTGAAGCCCGCAGCAGCGGCCGGCTTCGATCCAGAGCTGCAGGGCCAGGGCTCCCTGCAGGCGCACCAACCCCGGCCGTTGCAGCACCCGGCGCTCGAGCGCATCCACCAGGGCACCGCCGGTGCGGTCTTGGGCGTGCAGCACGCGCCGGTGGCTGTGGGCGGCCTCGAGCGTGGTGCTCAGGTTGCCGTTGTGGCGATCGAAGTCCATCCCCAGCTCCAGCAGTCGCTCCACGCAGGCGGGGGCTTCCTGCACCAGCAGCTCCACCGCTGGGGGGTCGCAGAGGCCACCGCCAGCCCTGAGGGTGTCGTCGCGGTGGCTGGCGAAGCTGTCGTCGGCGTTGGTTACCGCGGCAATGCCCCCCTGAGCCCAGCGGCTGGACGAGCGGGGCGCGTGGTCTTTGCTCAGCAGCAGCACCCGCAGCTCGGCCGGCAGCTCCAGGGCCGCCATCAGCCCTGCGGCCCCACCGCCCACCACGATCACATCCCAGTTGGAGGGCAGCTGAACCACGGAGCCCGAGGCGTGAAGGGCAACAAAAAAGCCGCCGGGAGGGCCCGACGGCTGGAACCGGTGAGCGAATTTAAAACTCGGTGATCACACCACCGCTG
>VGPQ01000443.1 GCA_016882555.1 Cyanobacteria bacterium M_surface_7_m2_040 | reverse complement strand
GCCCTGGAACGCAACGGCTACACCCGCGCGCGTTTCGTGCTCACGCCCCAGGACTGAGAGATTCAGTCGTGAGTGATCCAGTCCTGAGAGGTCCTGTCCTGAGCCCTTGTGTCATGGACAGGCAGGGCCACAACGAAGGCGCCCCGGATCGGGCGCCTTGGCAGCGGTTGCGGATCACAGCCTTGGGCCTGGATGCACGCCTAGGGTGCGGCTGTCGCTGGCGACACCGTGCCCCAGAGCGAGCTGCTGCGGTTTCTGGCCCATGTGCGGGCTGATCAGGCACTGCAGCAACGCCTGAACGATGCCCTCACTGCCGATGAGGTGTCGTTGCTGGCCCAGGAGCTGGGCTACCGGCTGTCCGGCAGCGACATCCTGCGCTTCAACGGCCAGTCGGCATCGGGGATCCGCATCACCCGGATCGACCATCCGGGCGAATATCCCGGCCGCTACTACTGAGCCCTGCTGCGACCGGCGATGGCTCAGGCTGCCTCGGGGGCCCAACCGCTCGTGCGCACCATGTCGTCGGTCCAGCCCTGGCAGCGGCTGGTGAGGTGCTCGCCGTGGGCGATCAGGCCCTGGTGCAGCTGGCAGGTGAGCACGGGGATGCAGTTCACCCCGGCGTGATGCCGGAACCAGTGGCAGGTCATGCAGACCTTGCGGCTGCGGGTTCTGAGCAGCACGTCCTGCTCCAGGTACGGCCAGTCTTCGGGCGCGTCAACGGACGGCGCCGCCGCCCCAGCGCGGCGAACAGCGATCTCCATGGCCCAACCTCAATGCGTACACCTGTACTAGCAGAGATTGGGTGGGTTGTCAGCTGTCGCCTGGCTCAGCTGTCAGGTTTCTGGGGCTGGGTCCAGCGTTGGTACAGCTTCACGCCGCCGCCGCCCCAGAGCAGGGTCCACAGCGTGAAGGTGATGGTGGTGCCCAGCTGCCCGCCATCGAGTGAATAAACGCCCGCGTTGATCAGCCCGGCATCGATCAGCGAGCCACCGATGCCCCAGCCGAGCACCCAGGTGAGCAGAAAGCCGATGGCCTGAAGATTCCCGGTCATGCGGCAGCGGCAAAACGGCGGTTCACCTCGTTCCAGTTGAGCAGCGACCACCAGGCTGCGATGTAGTCGGGCCGGCGGTTCTGGTATTTGAGGTAGTAGGCGTGCTCCCACACATCCAGCCCCAGCAGCGGTGTGCCGCGCTCGATGCCGGGCAGGTCCATCAGCGGATTGTCCTGATTGGCCGTGCTGGTGATGGCCAGCGAGCCGTCCGGCTTGCGGATCAGCCAGGCCCAGCCGGAGCCGAAGCGTCCGGCAGCAGCCTGGTTGAACTGGCTCTGCAGTGCTTCCAGCGACCCGAAGCTGCTGTTGATGGCGGCCAGCAGCTCCGCCGAGGGCTCGCCGCCCTGGCCCTGGGGCGCCATCACGCTCCAGAACTGGCTGTGATTCCAGTGGCCGCCGCCGTTGTTGCGCACGGCCACCGGAAAGCGCCCGATCTGCGTTTGCAGGGCCTCAAGGCTCAGGCTCTTGAGGTCGGGATTGGTTGCAATCTGGGCGTTGAGGTTGGCCACGTAGGCGGCGTGATGGCGGTCGTGGTGGATCGTCATCGTGGTGGCATCGATCGCCGGCTCCAGGGCATCGGCGGCATAGGGCAGCGGCGGCAACGCAAAGTCGGCCCAGGCCGGAGCGACGAGGCCCAGCAGCACCAGCACCAGGCTCAGGAACGTCAGCAGTGGCTTCATGAGCATCCGGATGAGCATGCGTTCGCCGGCGAACAGAC
This sequence comes from Cyanobacteria bacterium M_surface_7_m2_040, assembly GCA_016882555.1. Lineage (GTDB taxonomy): Bacteria > Cyanobacteriota > Cyanobacteriia > PCC-6307 > Cyanobiaceae > RGUW01. The sequence goes on along the minus strand of VGPQ01000443.1, from coordinate 95 downwards.
TGCGACCAGCTTGGCGCAGCCTGCCCGTTCAGCCCTCCTCGGGGATGATCCGCACGGCTCGAAGCGGCCCGCCGCTGCGACTGATCGATGACTGA
>VGPQ01000442.1 GCA_016882555.1 Cyanobacteria bacterium M_surface_7_m2_040 | reverse complement strand
ATGCGACGGCAGCAGCGTGGATCCATGCCGAGCTCCAGGTCGCTGCGTTGTGCAATGCCGTCGATCCAGGGGGCCAGCAGCTCGAGGCGATCGGCGCTGTGGTGGTGGCGCTGCTTGGTTTCGGGATGGGGCCAGTAGATCAGGCCGGCCACGGGCTCATCGCAGCCCTGCCAGCGCAGCAGCACCCGCCAGAACGAAAACGTCTCGGGTGGATGGCGGTCGCTCCAGGCCAGCCGGGCCACATGGGCATCAGGCTGGCTCAGGCGCCAACGGGTGTCGGCGAAGGCCAGATTGAGCGTGCCTGGGTAGTAGGGGCTCAGGTCGATCCCCTGCTGGGCAAACAGCGGTGCCTGCAGGCTGATCGTGCCGGCCGGGTAGGGCGAGCTCGCGCACCGCCCCGATGCCACCCCATAGCCCCGCACCACACGGCAGCCGTGCCACTGCAGGGCGGCGGTGTCCATTCAGCCGTCGCCTCCGCGTCTGGGGTCGTAATGGACGCAGCGCTGGCAGGGGCCGTCGGGGAGCACGGCGCAGCGCAGCAGGGGGCTGCGGGCATTGAAGCGGCAGCTGGGATCGCCGATCACCCACTGCTCGCGCCAGCGCTGGGCGTCGGCCGGTTGGACCTGGGCTTTGACCTGAAGCGCCACACAGACCAGCTGGTAACGGCCGCCGCGGTACTGGTAGCGGTGGCTGCGCTGCAGCACGAGAAAACTCTGGCCTGCAGCCGCAAACCAGCGACCGGGATGGGGCACCTCGGCCAGCTCCGCCACCTCGAGCCGGTTGATGAGCCGACCGCTGCCGCTCTGGCGCAGTTCGATCTGCATGCTTCAGGGGATCACGTCGGCGGGCTTGCGCACCGAGAACCCCCAGGCAAACAGGGCCACGACCGCCACCAGCAACAGCCACTCCGGTGGCATCAGCTCGGGCAGGCCGAGCCGCAGCAGCAGCCGCACCCCCACCAGGCCCACGGCCAGGAAGCCAGCGGTTTCCAGGTGGCGATACACCTCCAGCCAGCGCACGAACAGCCCTGCCGTGAGCCGCAGGGCCAGCACCCCAAGCACCCCGCCGGTCATCACCAGCCACAGCCGATCGCTCACGGCCACCGCCGCCGCCACGCTGTCGAGTGAAAAGGCCAGATCGGTGATCGCCAGGGTGCCCACCACCGACGCCAGGCTCGGGGCCGCCGCTGCAGCCTGGGAGGCCGGATCCGGTTCGCCCTCGAGCTGCTGTTGCTCGCGCCAGAGCTGCCACAGGTGGTGGCCGCAGAGCCAGAGCAGGTAGAGGGCTGCAGCCAGTTGAAACGGCCAGAACAGCAGCACCCAGCGGGCGGCGGCGATCAGAGCGAGCCGAAACACCAGCGCCAGCCCGAGCCCGAGGTTGAGCGCCAGGTCCTGGCGTTCACGGTCGTGAAGGCTGCGGCTGATGGCCGCCAGCGCAATCGCATTGTCGGCCGAGAGCACCGCCTCCAGCGCCACCAGTAGAGGCAGCAGCAACAGCAGCTCGCTCCACTGATCGGCGCTGTTGAGGAGCGGCAGCAGCGACTGAATCGACTCGGCTTCCATGCCGGTGGCCGCTGCAGCGGACTCCGAAAGCAGGCACTCTAGAAACAGCACCCTTGATGCTGTTCTGTCGATGCCGGTCCAGGTTGAACTCGTGCATGCCGAGCCGGGGCGGCGGGTGGTGCTGGCCCGGCAGATGGAGGGCGACACCACGCTGGCCATGGCCCTGGGCGAGGGCGTCAGCGCCGAGGAGGCCGAAGACCGGGCTCGGGGCCGGTTGCAGGCCCAGCCGCTGCCAGCGCCGAAGCCAGCACCGATATCAGCACCGACACCGGTCGCATCCAGGCTTGCCGAAGCCATGCCTGCCGAAACCAAGCCT
>VGPQ01000441.1 GCA_016882555.1 Cyanobacteria bacterium M_surface_7_m2_040 | reverse complement strand
CAGCCAGGAACTGGCCAAAACCCTCAGCAAAACCGTGCGCGATGAGCTGAAGAAGGTGACGGTGGCCATTCAGGGTGACAGCCTGCGCGTCACCGGCAAGAGCAAGGACGACCTGCAGGCGGCGATTCAGCTGCTCAAGGCCCAGGACGTCGAGGTGCCGCTGCAGTTTGAGAACTACCGCTGAGCTGCGCCCGCCGGATGAAGCGTGTGCGGCGGCCGGCTGGAGAATCTGGATCGACCGCGGCGGCACGTTCACCGATGTGGTGGCGCTTGCTCCGGGGGGAGAGCGCCTGGTGCGCAAGGTGCTGTCGCAGCAGCCAGGCCTTGAGGGAGATCCAGCGGTCAGGGCGATTGCCGAGCTGGTGGGGGTGCCGCTGGATCAGCCCTTGCCAGCGGGCCTGATCCAGGAGCTGCGGCTCGGCACCACCGTGGCCACCAATGCCCTGCTCGAGCACCGCGGTGCGCCGGTGCTGCTGCTGATCAACAGGGGATTCGCCGATCTGCTCACCATCGGTGATCTGCATCGGCCCGATCTGTTTGCCCAGGCGGTGAAGCGTCCGATGCCGCTGGAGCTGCGGGTGGTTGAGGTGGCTGGTCGTCTGGCGGCCGATGGCAGTGAGCTGGAGCCCCTGCAGATCGACGCCGAGCTGAAGCAGCAGGTGCGTCAGGCGATGGCTGATGGCTACTGCAGTTGTGCCGTTGCGCTGCTGCACAGCTACCGTAATCCCAGCCACGAGCAGCGCCTTGCGGCCTGGCTGGAGACGTTGAAGCCTGAGGCAATCGGTCTGTCGCATCGGCTCAGCGGCCTGCCGCGGCTGGTGCCCCGCGGCCAGACCACCCTGGTGGAGGCGGCGGTGGCGCCGGTGCTGGACCGCTACCTCGATCAGCTGGAGACCGCCCTGAACGGGGCGGTGCCCCTGCGGGTGATGCGCTCCAGTGGAGCGCTGGCTGAGCGCCCCTTGCTTCACGCCAAGGACACGATCCTGTCGGGGCCCGCCGGCGGCATGGTGGGCGCCATCGCCGTGGCCCGCCAGGCCTTGCTGCTGGCCGGGCTGCCCTTGCAGCCGGTGGTCGGTTTCGACATGGGCGGTACCTCCACCGATGTGTTTCATTGCGGCGTTGCTGCGGGCGATCTGCAGTGGCAGCGCAGCCCCGAAACGAGCATCGCCGGACTTGTGCTGCAGGCACCGATGCTGCCGATTCACACCGTGGCTGCCGGTGGCGGTTCGATCCTGCGCTTCGATGGCGAACGCTTGCGGGTGGGGCCCGAGTCGGCGGGCGCCGATCCGGGACCAGCGGCCTACCGCCGCGGAGGTCCACTCACCATCACCGACGCCAACCTGCTGCTGGGGCGTCTGCCGCCCCAGGCCCTGCCGCCGGTGTTTGGTGCAGCCGGCGATCAACCCGTTGATCAGCAAGCTGTGCAGCAGGCGTTTGCGGCCCTGGCTGCGCAGATGGCACCAAGCCGTCCGGGGATCACCGCCGAGCAGGTGGCGGCCGGCGCCCTGCAGATCGCCACCGAAACGATGGCAGCGGCGATCCGCCACATCTCGCTGGAGCGCGGTCAGGATCCCCGTGAAGCGTTGTTGGTGAGTTACGGCGGTGCGGCAGCGCAGCAGGCTTGCGCTCTGGCCGCTGAACTGGGCATCCGGAGGCTGCTGGTGCATCCGCTGGCTGGGGTGCTGTCGGCGTACGGCATCGGCATGGCCTCGCCCTCGCTGCTGTTGGAGCGCACCCTGCGGCAGCCCTTGCAGCCGGCGGTGGTGCCATGGGTGCAGCAACAGCGCCAGCAGCTGGTCGCCGAGGGTGCCGACCAGCTTCGCCGGGTCGGGGTGCTGCAGCACGGCTCCCCCCCGGTGCAGGTGCAGGTGGAGCTGCGCCACCG
>VGPQ01000440.1 GCA_016882555.1 Cyanobacteria bacterium M_surface_7_m2_040 | reverse complement strand
CGGTTTGTACCGGGGTGGGACTGCCACGGCCTGCCGATCGAGCTCAAGGTGCTGCAGGGGCTCAAGGCCGAGGAGCGGGCTGCGCTGACACCCCTGGAGCTGCGCCAGAAGGCCCATGCCTACGCCATCGAGCAGGTGGAGCTGCAGAAGGCGGGCTTCGAGCGCTGGGGCATCTGGGCCGACTGGCAGCAGCCCTACCTGACGCTGCAGAAGAGCTACGAGGCCGCCCAGGTCGGCGTGTTCGGCCAGATGGTGCTGGCCGGTCACATCTACCGGGGCCTCAAGCCCGTGCACTGGAGCCCCAGCTCCCGCACGGCCCTGGCCGAAGCCGAACTGGAATACCCCGACGGGCACGTGTCGCCCAGCGTCTATGCCGCCTTCCCGGTGGTGGAGCTGCCCAGCGGCTTGGCCGAGCGGCTGGCCGCCGTCCAGGTCGGGGCCACCGATCTGGCGGTGGCGATCTGGACCACCACCCCCTGGACCCTGCCGGCCAACCTGGCGGTGTCGGTGAACGCAGCCCTCGACTACTGCGTCTGCGAGGCACAGGCCAAGAACGGCGCTGCGCCACCGGCCGCCCGCCACCTGATCGTGTCGGCTGAGCTGCGCAACAGCCTGGAAGCGAGCCTGGGGCTGAACCTGAAGCCCCTGCTGACGCTCAAAGGAGCCGATCTCGAAGGCATTCAGTACCGCCATCCGCTGCTGGAGCGCACCAGCCCGGTGGTGATCGGCGGGGATTACATCACCACCGACAGCGGCACGGGGCTGGTGCACACCGCCCCCGGCCACGGCGTGGATGACTTCAACACCGGCCGCAAGTACAACCTGGGCGTGCTCTGCCCGGTGGATGAAGCCGGCACCCTGACCGCCGAGGCGGGCCCCTTTGCCGGGCTCAACGTGCTCAAGGACGCCAACGGCGCCATCATCACCGCCCTGCGCGAGGTGGGCACCCTGCTGGCCGAGGCGCCCTACGAACACCGCTACCCCTACGACTGGCGCACCAAGAAACCGACCATCTTCCGGGCGACCGAGCAGTGGTTCGCCTCGGTGGAGGGCTTCCGAGAGGCGGCCCTGCAGGCCATTGCCGAGGTCGAGTGGCTGCCGGCCAGCGGCCGCAACCGCATCGAGGCGATGGTGCGCGAACGGGGCGACTGGTGCATCAGCCGCCAGCGCACCTGGGGCGTGCCGATCCCGGTTTTTTACCACCGCGAATCGGGCGAGGTGCTGCTCAACGAAGCGACCCTGAGCCACATTCAGGCGCTGTTTGCCGAGCACGGCTCCGACGTGTGGTGGCAGCGGGACGAGGCCGGTCTGCTGCCGGCTCCCTATGCCACTGAAGCCATCCAATGGCGCAAGGGCACCGACACCATGGACGTCTGGTTTGACTCGGGCTCGTCGTGGGCCGGGGTGCTGGGCGGACTGGCCGAGGGCAGCGGCGGCGACGCGGCGGCAGCGCTCAACTACCCCGCCGATCTCTACCTCGAAGGCAGCGATCAGCACCGCGGCTGGTTTCAGAGCAGCCTGCTCACCTCGGTGGCCGTCAACGGCCACGCCCCCTACAGGCGCGTGCTCACCCATGGCTTCACCCTCGATGAGAAGGGCCGCAAGATGAGCAAATCCCTCGGCAACGTGGTCGATCCGACGGTGCTGGTCGAGGGCGGCAAGAACGAGAAGCAGGACCCGCCCTATGGCGCCGATGTGCTGCGGCTGTGGGTGAGCTCGGTCGACTACTCGGCCGATGTACCCCTGGGCCCGGGCATCGTCAAACAACTCGCCGATGTGTACCGCAAGGTGCGCAACACGGCGCGCTACCTGCTCGGCAACCTGCACGACTTCGTGCCGGAACGCGATGCGGTGCCCTACGAGCAGCTGCCGCTGCTCGATCAGT
>VGPQ01000439.1 GCA_016882555.1 Cyanobacteria bacterium M_surface_7_m2_040 | reverse complement strand
CCGCCGGGCTCCACCTCAGTGATGCATTGCTGGCACAGATCAAGCAACGGGGCGTGGAGATCGCCACCACCACCCTGCATGTCGGCCTGGGTACCTTTCGCCCGGTCGAAACCGAGGACCTCAGCCAGCTGCAGCTGCACAGCGAGTGGGTTGAGGTGAAGCCCCAGCTGGTGGCCGCGGTTGCAGCCTGCCGCGCCCGCGGCGGCCGCGTGATCGCCATCGGCACCACCAGCGTGCGCAGCCTCGAGGCGGTGGCCCAGCTGCACGGCGGGGTGCTGGCGCCCCACACGGGCCCGGTGAATCTGGTGATCCAGCCGGGCTATCGCTTCGCGGTGGTGCAGGGCCTGCTCACCAATTTCCATCTGCCCAAAAGCTCGCTGCTGCTGCTGGTGAGCGCCCTGATCGGCCGCCAGCGCCTGCTGGAGCTGTATGCCGAGGCGATCGCCCGCCAGTACCGCTTCTTCTCCTACGGCGATGCGATGTGGATCGCGCCCGAGGCGGTGCTCAGATCAGCAGCTCCAGGTCTGGAAACAGCCTGAACGCTGGGTCGCTGCTGACGAGCAATAGGTCATCAGCCATGGCCTGGGCGGCCAGCAGCCTGTCAAAGGGGTCGCGGTGATCCACATCAAGCAGTCCCGCGGTCCGAGCCGTCTGACCGTTGATGGCCAGTTCGGTAGCCGCCAGAGCATTGAGGACCTGGGGATAGTTGTGCACGACCTGGCCGGCATGGCTCAATTTGCCAAGGCGCCACTTGGTCGCGATTTCCCAGGCGCTGGCCGCACTCACCAGCAGCGCGTTGTCGCTGTCTTCGAGCGCCTCGCGTTGCCGATCTGAGAGCTGATGCGGTTCAAGCGCAGCCCACAACAGCACGTGGGTGTCGAGCAGCAGTCTCATGCCCACCAGTGGTTCAGTTCTTCTTCAGGGAGTGGTTCGAAAAAGCTGCTGTCGACGTGGCCCTGCATGAACCCAAGCTGCCGTTTGGGTTTGGGTTCCAGAGGAACAAGCTGGGCAATGGGCTTGCCATGGCGTGCCAGCACGATCCGCTCCCCAGCGGCCACCCTGGCCAGCAAGGCCGACAGGTGGGTTTTGGCGTCTTGCACATTGATCGGTTGTGCCATGCGGCTAGCCAGATCAGACCAACTTGGTCAGACTAGCTTTGCTTTAGGCGTCGCCATCAAAAAGCCCCCGCGCTACGCCGGGGGCTTGCTCTCCTGGCTGAGATGTTGGCGCGGCTGGCTGATCAGGCCGCAGCCAGGTTCGCGGCCACAAACTCCCAGTTCACCAGCTTCTCGAGGTAGGTGGTGATGTAGTCGGGGCGGCGGTTCTGGTAGTCGAGGTAGTAGGCGTGCTCCCACACGTCCATGGTCAGCAGCGCGGTCTGGCCGTGGGCCAAAGGCAGGTCGGCGTTGCCGGTCTTGGTGACCTTGAGGGTGCCGTTCTCGAGCACCAGCCAGGCCCAGCCGCTGCCGAACTGGGTGGCACCGGCGGCCTTGAACTGCTCGACGAAGGCTTCGAAGCTGCCGAAATCAGCATTGATCTTGTCGGCCAGGGCACCCGTGGGGCGGCCGCCACCACCGGGCTTCATGCACTGCCAGTAGAAGCTGTGGTTCCAGACCTGGGCGGCGTTGTTGAAGATGCCCGCCTTGCCGGCGTCGCCGGCCACCGCGGTGATGGTGTCTTCGAGGCTCTTGCTCTCGAGGTCACTGCCGGCCACCAGGTTGTTGAGGTTGGTGACGTAGGCGTTGTGGTGCTTGCCGTGGTGAAACTCCAGGGTCTGGCGCGAGATGTGGGGCTCGAGCGCATCGAGGCCGTAGGGCAGCGCGGGCAGCGTGTGAGCCATGGCGTAATGGAGTTGGTTGCAGCAGAAATCAGCGTGTGCTGGCCGAAT
>VGPQ01000438.1 GCA_016882555.1 Cyanobacteria bacterium M_surface_7_m2_040 | reverse complement strand
TTCTTCTCGCAGGCGACGCAATTCCAGCCGCTGGGCTTCCAACTGATGGCGCTGCTGATTTTCGACGGCACGCCCGACCGCGTTCCAGTCGACGCGGCGTGCGGCTGTGGCCACCTGGCGGTAGGCCACCAGCTGCAGCGGCAATGTCCCCAGCGGCAGCACCGTCACCCCCGGCCAGCGCGGCAGTTTCCCGCTCGCCAGCTGCTGGTCATGGCAGATGGAGGAGACGATCGCGCCATCGATCACCCCCTGGGCCACCAGCGTTGCCCAGTCGCCGGCGGGGTGGAAGCAGGGCGGCACCTGCAACACCCCGGGCAGGCCATCGAGCAGCACCTGGTGCAGCGCATCGGTGGCCAGCCGCAGCCGGCCGTCTTCGAGGCGATGGGCGCGACTGGCCAGCCGCAGGAAACGCAGGCTGGTGCTCAAGCCCCAGCGGCATACCTTGCGGGGGCCGCGTTCGGGCTGCAGGCGGAACTGCTCGGCCAGATCCCAGTAGCTGCGGCTCACCGTGGTCTGGTGCATCGAGAGGGAGCGGGCGGCACGCATCTGGCTGCCGCTCACCTCCATCAGATCCAGCACGTGCAGGTTCACCAGCATCTCGGGGGGCCGGTAGGCCTTGCGCCGCCGTCGCGCGGGCGGCACAACAGCAGCAGAGAGCTGGATTGGCACAGCAGCGCGGCAGCAGAACGGGGCAAACAGCCTTGCTCCTTTCCCCGCCGCGTCCACCCTCCCCTCCGCGAAGAACCCAGCCCGCTGAAACCCCCTGCCAGCACTGAGCTGGCTGCTCCCGTTGGTTGGGCGCCGTTGCCGCCGGCCATCAGCGCCTTCACCCTGCAGGAATGGAGCCCCTGCGCTGTCACCTGCTGATCGGCCCGCCCGCCAGCGGCAAGACCACCACCGCCCTGGCCCTCGCCCCTCTGATTGCAGGGCCTGAGGGGCAACCGGCGGTGGTGCTCTCCACCGATGCGATCCGCGCTGAGGTGTTCGGCGATCCGGCGGTGCAGGGCCCCTGGCCGTCGATCCAACAGCGGCTGCATGAGCGGCTGATCGGTGCGGTGGCGGCCGGTATGCCGGTGATCGTGGATGCCACCCACGCCGAGCGTCCCTGGCGGTTGGCGATCACCCAGCACCTGGCGCTGCCGCGGCCGGTGGAGTGGATCGGCTGGTGGCTGTTCACACCACTGAGCACATGCCTGCGCTGGAACGCCAAGCGGGAGCGACCCGTGCCCACGCCCGTGATCCGGCGCATGGCCGCCAGCCTGGCGGATGAGGCCTTCGGGCCGGGGCGGGCGGAGGGCTTTGCCTCGGTGGTGGCCGTTCAGCCCACCCATCAGGGCGATCTCACCGGCTTCCTGCGCGGTGAGCTCTCGCGCCTCAACCGGCGCATCAGCGCCGCCTGCAACCGCCAGCAGCAGCTGCAGCTCCACGGCCATTCCCGCCTGCTGGATCTTGAGCGGCTGCTGTACCTGCTCAAGCTGCTGGCCGATCATCCCGATCTGGCGACGACCGACCAGGGCAGCCGCGAGGCCCTGGAAACACTCGTCTCAGCGTTGCCCGGGGGTGACCTGGCCGAACGGGCGGCAGCGCTGCTGCGCACGCTCCATGGGGTCTGCTACGGCGATGCCGATGCCGTGCGCCGCGATCTGGCCTGGCTGGAGGGCCAGGGGTTCTTCTCCGCCACCGCCGTGACCACGGCCATTCAGCCCCTGCCGCTGCTGGAGGCCTTTGGTGGCGATCAGGCTCCCCGCAGCGGCGGCGTCCATGGCGGCCATCCGCCGATGGCTGATGCGGCGGTGTTCGTGCGGGTGATGACGCTGCTGCGCCATCTGCTGCAGACGCCCTTCGACCGGCCGGCGGACGGGCCGGGGGCGATGGCGATGCAGCGCCACCTGC
>VGPQ01000437.1 GCA_016882555.1 Cyanobacteria bacterium M_surface_7_m2_040 | reverse complement strand
GATGGCCACCGGGTAACGCCGGCGTTCACGGCCGGCTTCGATCACCCGCAACTGTTTGCGGCGGCGATCGAGCACCAGTTCCAGCGGTGCGTCGGATTCCGGTGCTGCTTGAGCCACCAACCCGGGCACGCGTGCATTCGCCCGTTGGGCCTGGGCCTTGCCGGCCGAGCTCGGGTGGAGGACTGCGCCCAGGAGTCCGAGGGCCAGCAGCAGCGCCAGCGGGTGGGGGCCCCAGCTGGTGCTGCTCATGGCAGCCAGGGCGATCCCGAGAAGTCGGGCGGGCGCTTCTCCAGAAAAGCGTTGCGCCCCTCTTGGCCCTCGGCGGTCCGATAAAAGAGATGGGTCGCCTGGCCGGCCAACTCCTGAATGCCCGCCAGACCATCGGTTTCGGCGTTGAAGGCGGCCTTGAGGCAGCGGATCGCCGTGGGGCTGTGCTGCAGCACCTCAAGCCCCCAGCGCACCCCCTCGGCCTGCAGCTCCTGCAGGGGCACCACCGCATTCACCAGGCCCATCTCCAGCGCTTGCTGGGCCCCGTACTGGCGGCACAGGAACCAGATCTCGCGGGCCTTGCGCTGGCCCACCACCCGGGCCAGGTAGCCGGCTCCGAAGCCGCCGTCGAAACTGCCCACCCGTGGACCGGTCTGGCCGAACACGGCGTTGTCGGCGGCGATGCTGAGATCGCAGAGCAGATGCAATACCTGCCCGCCCCCGATCGCGTACCCGGCCACCAGGGCGATCACCACCTTGGGCAGGCTGCGAATGATCCGCTGCAGGTCGAGCACGTTGAGCCGCGGCAGCCCGTCGTCATCGACATAACCGCCATCGCCGCGCACGCTCTGGTCGCCGCCGGCGCAGAAGGCCCAGCCCCCATCGGCGGCCGGACCGGCACCGGTGAACAGCACCACGCCGATGCTCGGTTCATCGCGCACCCGCGAGAAGGCATCGCAGAGTTCCTGCACGGTGCGGGGCCGGAAGGCGTTGCGTTTGTGGGGCCGATTGATGGTGATGCGGGCCAGACCCGCATCGCTGCGTTCAAACACGATGTCGGTGTAGCTGCCGACGGGGCGCCAGGTCACTGCGGCATCCCCGGGGCTTGTGGCGGCACTCATCGCTTGGCAACCAGCTCTGAGGCCATTGTGCGCAGCCGTGCTCTGAGGGCGGCGTCGGCCCGGCGGTCGGTGCGCAGTTCGAGCACGGCCAGCCGTTGCCCCAGCGCCCAGGCCAGGCTCTGCTGCAGCTCCTGCAGCTGCTCCAGGCAGCGGTGCGGCACGCCGTGGGCGGTGCACAGCAGGGCCACATCCACCGCCTGGGGCATGGCAAACAGCCGCTCAAAGTCCATGGCTGGCAGCAAGCTGGACGGCTGGCCTGGGTCACTGCCGGTGTGGCGGATCGGCAGCTGCTCAAAGATGCCGCCGCCGCCGTTGTTGATCAGCACCACGGCCAGTCGCCCTTGCAACTGTTGCTGCCACAACCAGCCATTGCTGTCGTGGAGCAGGGCCAGATCGCCCGTGAGCAGCACGGCCTGGCCCAGGGCCTCGGCCACCCCGCAGGCGCTCGAGAGGGTGCCGTCGATGCCGGAAGCGCCACGGAAGCTGATCACCGGGCGCGCCGCTGCCTCCGTGGCCGCAACGCTTTCCCAGTCGCGCACGGGGGAGCTGTTGGCCAGCACCACTGGCAGCTCGGCGGGCAGCAGGCGGCTGAGTGCCCGGGCCAGGGCGGGTTCGCTCAGGGGCGCCTGCGGTCCCAACTGCTGATCGAGCAGCCGCTGCACCGCCTGGTCTGCGTCAGTCCAGCGCTGCCGCAGGGCCAGGCTGGCGCCAGAGGGTTGCCCCTGCCACAGGCCGGACGGCAGGGCCTGGCACCAGCGGGCCAGCCCCTGGCTCCATTGGCACGCGGCG
>VGPQ01000436.1 GCA_016882555.1 Cyanobacteria bacterium M_surface_7_m2_040 | reverse complement strand
TTTGCTGCCGGACTGGGGATCCACGCTTGCGCTGATGCTGCGCCTGAGCTGGTGTGCGGCGACCGGTTGCACCACCACCTGCAGATCCAGTCTGTCGAGCAGCGGCCCCGACAACCTGGACCAGTAACGGCGGCGCTGCGAGGGCACGCAGCTGCAACGCTGGTCTGCCGTGCCAGACCAGCCGCAGGGGCAGGGGTTGGCCGCCGCCACCAGGGTGATGCGGCAGGGAAACCGAGCCTGTGTCCTGGCGCGGTGGATCCAGATCTCGCCCCGTTCCAGCGGCTGCCGCAACTGATCCAGCACCTCGCGGGGAAATTCGGTCAGCTCATCCAGGAACAGAACGCCATGGTGGGCCAGGCTCAGTTCGCCGGGTCTTGGATTGGCGCCGCCGCCGATCAGGGCCGCCGCCGAGCAGCTGTGGTGCGGGTTGCGGAATGGTCGATGCCGCATCAGCCCCTGTTGCGGCTGCAACAAACCCGCCACAGAGTGGATCTGGGTGATCGCCAGCGCCTCGGCCTCGCTGAGTGGCGGCAACAGCCCGGGCAGCCGCTCGGCCAGCATGGTTTTGCCGCTACCCGGCGGGCCCACCAGCAGCATGTGGTGCTCGCCGGCAGCGGCGATTTCCAGGGCCCGGCGGCCATGCTCCTGCCCCTGCACATCAGTCAGATCAGGGGCCTCGCCGGCGTCCTGGCCCTCGCCTGGTCGGCCCCCGGCTCGCGCTCGCGGTTGGCTGGCGATGATCCGGCGGCGTTGGTTGGGGTCCAGCAGCGCCAGGGCATCGGCCAGCGAGGCGGCCCCCCAGACGCGCAGCCCCTTGACCAGGGAGGCCTCCAGGCGGTTGCTCTCGGCCACCAGCAGAGCGCGGGCGCCGTCTTTGCGGGCCGCAATGGCCATGGCCAGCACGCCGCGAATCGGCCTCAGCTGCCCGTTCAGACCAAGCTCCGCCGCCGACCACAGGCCTTCGAGCCGCTGTGGCGGCAGCTGGCCGCTGGCCGCTAGCAGCGCCAGGGCGATCGGCAGGTCAAACCCCGTGCCCTCCTTGCGCAGATCAGCCGGGGCCAGGTTCACCACCACGCGGGTGAGCGGCACCCGCAGGCCGCTGTTGCGCAGGGCCGAGCGCAGCCGTTCGCGTGATTCATGGATGGCCGTGTCGGCCAGTCCCACCATCTGCAACGCCGGCAGCCCCGGGCCCAGATCCACCTCCACGGCCACCGGAATCGCTTCAAGGCCAAGCAGGGTTCCGGTGGTGCAACGTGCCAGCATGCGCAGATCAGGCTCACTGTCTGATCAGTGCCACCTCCTGTCACAACTCCCATGGACACTGAAGGCGACACCGTGTTCGGCAAGATCCTGCGGGGCGAGATTCCCTGCGATCAGGTCTACGGGGATGCGCTGTGCATCGCCTTTCGCGATGTGCAACCCCAGGCCCCTGTGCATCTGCTGGTGATTCCACGCGAGCCGATCGCCCAGCTGGCCGATGCCGGCCCCGAACACCAGGACCTGCTGGGCCATCTGCTGCTGGTGGCGGCCCGCGTGGCCCGCGAGCAGGGGCTGAGCAGCTGGCGCACGGTGATCAACAGCGGCGCTGAAGCCGGCCAGACCGTGTTTCACCTGCACGTGCACGTGATCGGCGGCCGTCCGCTCGCCTGGCCGCCGGGCTAACCCGCCACAATGGATGGATCCAGACGGATCCATGAATCCTTTGTCGTCTTTGCGGGTTCAGCTGGGCAAGCTGCAGCGACTCGCTCAGCCCTACTTTCTGCCGCTGGAGAACGGCAGCGCCGGCGGTTGGTCCTTTCTGCTGCTGATCGTGGCCCTGCTGGCGGTGGTGGTGGGGGTCACCCTGCTGCTGCTCACCGGCCTGGTGGGCCTGGCCGGGGGGCTCGTGCCCGAGCTGCGGGATC